>DOON01000087.1:2212-6491 GCA_003514865.1 Clostridiales bacterium | reverse complement strand
GGACAAATAATTGTCCGCAACATAGGAAAACAGTATATACTAATTCGCTCCAAGGGAACCGATTTAATGCGAATTAGTATTACATGTTTTAATATTTACTAAGTATTTTTTAACCATTTTCACGGGATGGTATGATTCCTTGGCTTTTCTCAGGCCTTCGTTTCCCGTATCTTCTTGCCTGTTTACAAATTCGGTATCGGAAAAGCTCTCCATTAAAAATTTCCTGTTAAGAAACGCATAAATTCCCTTAAATGCTATTTCTCCTCTTTCAACGTGAATTACAGACATCCTGTCATTTACCTTTTCTCCAACGGAAAATCCTGCAAGCTCTCCGTTAACATATATTGCTATTGATTTCAGGTCAAAGAGGTGAAGCTCTCTGAATAAGTCCTTTATGGCGTCTATTTCCATCAGCATTTCCTTATCAACAGTAACAGCAACCTCCTCATGCCATTTATGCAGCAATTCAAGACAATCCTTTATAACATTTTCGTTATTTATTGTCATGACCTCATATTCATATGATTTTTCAAATGAATTAACATGATTTTTCTTGCCGTGATACTTCTTTCCTCTGAGCTCTATAAGATCATTGGTGCTGTAAACATATTCAGAATCATCAATATCCTCTGTTATGTCAAATTTAAAATCAGTATATTTTTTAAGGTCCTCAACGAAGCTTTCGTCAACATCTCCGAAAAGATACTCTCTGTCTGTGTATCCTGTGTTTCTTTCAATGAGTGCGTCCACAAGCTCAGTTAAATTTTCCTTGCTGTACTTCATTGGCTGAGCATAAAACGTACCCTTTCCTTCCTCGTTTTTTTCTATTATCAATGCATCGTTTATGATGGTATATTTAACGTTATTCAGCTTTCTCCACATATATAATGATGAAAATAAGTATTCATAGGACTCCAGGCTTTCTTTGTCCACGTAACCCTCAATAACATCCTTATCATCCAAAGACAAGCATTTAAAATTTATAATGACAATCACTCCTATTAGCTATTATTTTTATTGTATATATAGGTTTATTATATACCATTATTTTTACTTAATAAACATATTTTTACGACATATTATAATAGCAAACATAATTTTATTTTTTATAGTTACTTGACAAAATAAAGTAACTATGATATTTTATTTTTATAATAATTCAGATATGGAGGTCGTGTTGGGAGATTATTCTTTAACTGCTAATGTAAGCTCATTACTTGTTTTTCTTGAGGGTTTTCTGTCATTTTTTTCGCCATGTGTCCTTCCGTTGATACCGGTTTATATAAGCTATCTGGCAGGAAACGGGAAAAAAATTGGTTCTGACGGAACAATTTCCTTTAATAAGCTGTTACCGGGAGAATATACGATTAAGGAAACAAAGGCGCCTGAGGGATATGAGTTGAGCAGCAAGACGTTCTTTGTTACCGTTGAAGGTAATAAGACTGCTGAGTTAGAGCTTGTAAAAAGTCGTCCAGGTGTAAATAATAACAACGATACCATTAAGAACGAATCTGATGGAGCATTAACAGAAGGTTCCAACGGACCGAAGGGACCTGAAACACCAAAGACTCCCGACGCGCCGAAGAATATTGGTACTTTGCCTAATACAGGATATGTACTTAATACATGGATGCTTGCAGCATTAGGATTATTGCTGATTGCAGAAGGTATATTCTTAAGAAAAAGAAGAAGAATAGCTAACTAAACACAGTACTGCCGTACAGCCCAAATATGCTGTACGGCAGTTTTTTAATAACTTATCAAAAACAGGGAAACAGGCATAAGTGCTTGAGAATGGAATTTAGTCCATTTATAGACGTTAAAATCAGTAGTTTTCGCGATATAGTATGTAGAGATAATTGTAACAACACCTGCGTTACTGCATAACATGGTTGTACATTAAAGCAAAAAAATAATTATGCAAAAAATACCTTCACGTAGTTTACGACATTTTATGCTTTATCTTTACCAAACCTTGAAAAGTTTATTTTAGATAAAATTTTTCATTGAAATATACAGATTCTTGTTAAAAAACCTACGCTAAAAAATTTTCGATTATTATACGGCATTCTGTCATAAATATACAATTGATATGTGTCTCGGAAAAATATAGAATATATATGCAGAAACACCTGCACGTAGTTTACGACATTTTATGCTTTACCTTTTCCAAACTTCAAAAACCTTATTTTAGCCGAAGATTTTTTGTTGAAATATACTAGTTATTGTTAAAAGGCTTCTGCCAAAAAATTTTCGATTATTATGCAATTTTCAAGCATTAATATTCATCCATTAAATGTATACCCCTTATTTGTGCAAAATCCCGCATATTTATAGCCAAACATGCGCTACCACATACCATGGTTGTACATATAAATAAAGTAAAGGATAAGAGAAATGTTCAAAATTGTATTATATGGCAGCACCGCAGAGCGAAAGCAGATGAAGGAGGTGTTGTCACAGCATCTTAATAAAAATAGAGTCAGATTTGAAATAATATATGAGACTTATGATTCATCGAAATTTATAAGGGATTCTCTATTTAAGGGCTTCAATCTTTATATGATATGCCAGGACAAGACAATCTCATATATGCTCAAAATATACAATAACTACAATCTGCAAACCTCACGTTATGTCAGCGGAACTGTTGAATTCCCCCTGACATATGATGAGCTCGATAAAATGCCCATAAAAAACCATCCATTAACGTGTGTTTGTCCTTACGGAACCTATCTTTCAAGGAAAGGTGAAAATATTCATAAGATTTTGCACGAGGAAATAGAATATATTCACAGAAAAAAAAGAAGGACTTTTATTCATCTGAATAACGGAGATACCATAGAAACAGCAAAAAGCTTAACTCAGATAAGACGAGAGCTGGATAGAAGTTATTTTTTTAAATGCAGCAATAGATATATGATAAATCTCTTCAGTATAAACATGCTGACTGCCCGGAATGAAGTGCAGCTGAAATCTGGCGCAGTAATACCTTTATCAGAAGCCGGCTTCGTAAATTATTTCAAAGCTCTTGTCTTGTCAGAGCTTGGATCTAAAATATGGAAGTAATAATGCAAAATAACCTACTACCACAGGAGAATGATATTTATGTTGAAAATAGCTCTATACGGCAGACTTAAAGACCAAAAAATTATCAGAGATGCATTAACATCCCCGCTTATGGAAAACAATATTTCCTTTGAATTTTATGACGCCTCAAATTCACCGGAATTTATAAAAAGTTATCTGTTTGACAATGACTTCAGGCTTTTTATAGCATGCATAGACAATAATACGTCTTATATAATCAGAAGCTACAGCGCTGNNCAAAAACTGCTTAAAAATCACGACCTGTCCGGCGTCTGCCCACACAGGGAATATATTATAAAAAAATCCAAAACTAAACTCAAAATTCTTCACGAAGATATAGAATATATCAATGCTGAAAACAGTAAAACCATAATTCACCTTAAAAACGGCGACACTGAAACTGTATCAAAACGCATGAGCAACGTAGCAAACGAGCTTAACGGAAAATATTTTGTAAAATGCTCCAACGGATTTATGGTAAATGTATTTAATGTGCGTAAAATACACAAAATTAGCAAAGACACAAGCAAAATAGAACTTGTATCAGGCGCCGAAATTCCTCTGGCAAGGTCATATACCAATATGTTTTTTGAAGCATATTCATTGTCGGTTCCGGAATTTGACAGGCTTGCCAGGCTTAAGATGCTGGATGAGTGATCTCTTAGGATTTCTGATCCACTTAAATCTGGAAGTCCATAAATGGTGTGGGTTCGGTGCTTACATCATAGAAATGCCACCATTCGTTTTTATATGCTAAAAAGCCTACACTTTCCATAACTTCTTTCATGTATGTCCCATTTTTTCTTCCTTCTTCTGAAGTCGTTGTGCATTCCAGCGAAGCTCTTNNAAGTTATTGTCGGGCATTATTTCCCAAAACTTAGCCTGTGCACTGATAGGCCTGTATGCATCCCAGATTTTAACCCTGTATCCTACATCCTTAAATATATTCTTGGCTTTTATTAAAATTTCTGCAGTGTGCCTGTCTATCCAACATTCACCTGAATTATATATCTTTTTACCTGTAAAATTATCAGTCGTTGCATATTTTAGACATATAATAAAGTCAATATCTACTTCAACTAACTTGACCAAATTTCCTTTATCCATCATGCATATCCTTCCAAATTGCAGTATTTTGACGAACCATATATTTAGCAATTAAGGGCCCGACATTAAATATATTTACTTT
>DOON01000087.1:0-2163 GCA_003514865.1 Clostridiales bacterium | reverse complement strand
CATTTGTTATTGCTCTGATAACAAGTTTATTTTTATTTCATCTATATTATAAAAACCTCTTTTCTGCAAAAATGGTTATGGGAGGCAAGCTTTATAAACAAACCTTCGCCAATGAAGAATACAAAATTAAAAATGAAAAACTGGACGTGGAAAAATATTTTCGGCCATCTAAATGTCCCGTTCTTAATGATAAAAACCTAAATATAGTAATTTCGAATTACTATGGAAAAGAACCTTCTGAAATCAATTTGCCTGACATATTATTTAAAACCCCAGAGTATAGCATTGTCAATTATTTCAGCATATTAAGAGAGGCTGCTAATCCAGAAAAGGGCAAGCTTGCCGGATGTGGAACCCTTGGTCAATCAAAGGTGCCTTATCCTGTGGCATATAATTTCTTATCTGCTGATTATCAGGAGAAGCTATCATATGAGCAGTACTTGAAAACATTTGAAAATATACTTTATATAAATTTGCTAAAGTTAATAGAAGTACCTGTGTATAATGAAAACAAAAATATTCTGCGGTACTTTGTGGAAATCGAGACCATCGAAGGCTCCGATAAAGATTTGGCTTACTTTGCTTACTACTACGGATTTATTGATTTGGTAAAAGAAGAAAATAAATATTTAATATCCGATTTAGAATTCTACGGTGAAAATTACCTATGCGCTCCTTACCATGGATGGTCTTATGATGCCGAAGCAAATGTACAAATAAGGTATGGGGGTTGGTGCTCATTAATAAAGGAAATGTACCCGACTGAACAGGAGGATTTTGTAAAAAAAGTTTCCTTCAAGGGCACTGATGGCAATGATTATCTTATAGTATTTTTTCAACTGACAAATGATACTGATATAGAAATCGCACAATATATAAGAAGTGAAGGCCAGGACTGGAAACTAACAAGACTTAGCCCGGAAAAATGTATAAAGAATGATTAGGTGGTGCTTGTTCCAACAAGCGAGACCAGCTGACAGTGAAATCATTGAATTACATGTATTTATATTAGTCGAACTTCAGCTTGGGCTTCACTGGTTCTGATCCCACCTCCATCTCAAATATCTTCCATATTTGCTGTAACAGGCTTTCACCGTCAGACTGTTGCCTGTTACAGCAAATAAATAGCAAATATATCTTAAATATTTTTTATATATCATTAAATTATTGAACTCACTACGCTTTTATGCATTCTTTCTTTCAAATTATACGAATTACATATGTTAATTATAGGTATAGACTTACTTTCAGCATATTCTATTGTATATCTTGTTCCCCCACTGCTTCCGTCATAGTAACAAATTAACCTACTGCTGTTATCCGCCATATACCTGTTTCTTTCATGATAACACCCGCTTTGATAATGTGTGCTTAAAGTAATTATCTCATCACATTTAGATAAAATATTGAAGTACTTTTCTCTATCTTTTGCCTTCCATCTTGACGCTTGTTCTTCAAACGGTACTACTGCAACAAGATTAATATTAATAGGATCTGTATGTCTGATTATTTGCTTTCGTAATAAAACCTGCTCTGCACAAATTAAGTCAAATCCATAACATGCACCAAACATAAATGTGTCATACCCATCCATTATTGCTTTATTAATTTCATAAATCAAGCTTTCTATCATTAAATTAAATTCATGCCTACTTTTAGGCAATTTTTCGGTTCTATGCCCGCTGAAGCATAGAGTATTATTTTTATCCGCCATAATTCTCTCCCACATAAATTATAGAAATATTCATATTATAATTAATAACGACATATCGTTATTAATTATAATACTAGTTGTTTGTTTTGTCAACGATATATCGGTAATTGTTTTACTAATATTCTGCTATACTTTTAGTAGAAATTGAGAGGTGTGAATTATGACTATTAAAAAAGCAATTTCTCAAAGAATATTGCAGCTATGTCAAGAAAATAATATAACCTTAAATAAGCTTTCAACAATATCCGGCATCACCCAGTCAACTTTAAATGATATTGTATACGGCAAAAGCAAAAATCCAACGATTAAAACTATATATTACATTTGTTTTGGCCTAAAAATAGATCTGAAAGATTTTTTTGATTCTGAATTATTTCAAGATATTACTGATAATGATTAATTTGTTATATAAAAAAACAGCCGCAACATGATGTGACCCCTAAAAGTTA
>DOON01000135.1:2258-2613 GCA_003514865.1 Clostridiales bacterium | reverse complement strand
TTTTTCTTTCATTTATATCTTTAGGAGTGTTACTCATGTTCTGTTTCCTCTTTCCAAGTCCAATAGAACCAACCCTCTCATGAAAGTAATAAACATTATTATTATAGCAATAATCACTTTTATTATTCACATAAAAAGTTTTTTTTATTGTAATTATAAGCTAAAAGATGTATAATTTAATGGATTTTGAATATAATTGGAGGACCTTATGAAAAAATTAATTACTGTCCTTGTTATTGCGGTTGTTGCTGCAGCTGTTTATTTTTTTGGCAACGGCTACATAAACGGAAGTCTTGAGGCAGTGGACAGAAATGATAATACTGGAATTACGACAGAAATACCTTTGGGAAGCACG
>DOON01000135.1:0-2204 GCA_003514865.1 Clostridiales bacterium | reverse complement strand
AGCTTCGGGAAATACTGCCAATATAACGATTATTGAAGGGTTGACCATAGAAGATGCCGCAAAGGCAGTGTCTGATCAGCTTGGGCTGAGCTATGACAGGCTTATTGAAATTATGAACAATCCAGGAGCATTTGAGTTTGAGTTTCTGAAGGATAATCCAGGCATAGAAAGCTTACAGGGATATCTGATGCCTGATACTTACAATGTATATAAAAACTCCTCGGAGGAGGATATAGTGAAAGTGATGCTTTCACAGTTTGATAAATTTTATGTAAATGAAATAAAGCCGAGAATGAAAGACTCAAAGCTCAGCTTTCAGGAAGTTATAAATCTTGCAAGCATAGTTGAAAAGGAAGCTCTGCTGGATGAAGAAAGAGATGAGGTTGCGGCAGTATTCCTGAACAGGCTGGACATAGATATGAAGCTGCAATCCTGCGCAACGGTAAATTACGCTCACGGCGTATGGAAGGAAAGACTCACCTACGATGATATTGCTATAGATTCACCATTCAACACATATATTATCAAGGGACTTCCACCGGCACCCATAAATTCCCCGGGAAGAGTATCCATAATTTCGGTGCTGGAGCCTGCGGATGTGGACTTTCTGTTCTTTGTGGCAAAGGGAGACGGCTCACACTATTTCTCAAAGGACTACAACGAGCATATTAAAGCTGCAAATGAATATCTTGATTAAGGATAAAAAATGGACAATATAAACAGAGAATACATTGACACATATATAAATAGCCTCATTAAGGATGAAGATGAAAAGCTTCAAAAATTCAGGGAAGAATGCGAGAGCAGGGAGCTTCCCATCATACACAAGGAAGTGGGGCAGTTTATAAAGCTGATTATTAACCAGCTTAAGGCAAGAAGCATCATAGAAATAGGGACAAATGTTGGCTACTCCTCAATATTTATGAGTTATGTCATGAATTTAGAAGGAAAGGTCGTAACCATTGAAAGAAGTGAAAAATTCTATCAGGAAGCATTAAAAAATGTCGAAAGCTTTGGACTTGAAAAGAATATAGATATTCGATTCGGTGATGCGTCAGAAATACTGGATTCGGTTGAAGGAACATTTGATATGGCATTTATTGATGCCGCGAAAAGTTACTACAAAATATTTTTTGATAAATGCTGTCAAAAAATGAAGCCGGGTGGTATAATCATTTCGGATAATGTGCTCTATCAGGGCATGATAGCAACAGATGAATTAGTTGTCAGAAGAAAGAAAACTCTTGTAAGAAACTTAAGAAACTATCTTGAATACATTTCGCATGATGACAGATACGTCACTTCCGTTCTTCCGCTGGGAGATGGAGTGGCAGTTACATTGATAAAATAAAAGGAGAAACTATGTTACCAAATTTATTAGCGCCTGCCGGAAGTCCGGATAAGTTGGTTATGGCTGTGGAATACGGTGCCGATGAAATTTATTTCGCCGGAAAATCAATGGGGATGAGAGCGGCCAGCAAAAATTTTACAGACAAAGATTTAGAAGAGGGCGTTGAATATTGCCATAAGCATGGAAGAAAAGCAAATATAACGGTGAATATATTTCCTCACAACGATGATTTGATCGGAGTTGAGGAATATTTGAAATATCTTTCGAAAATAGGTGCAGATGCACTTATAGTTGCAGATCCGGNNGATACATCTTTCAACACAGGCAAACACAACAAACTACCATACTGCAAACTTCTGGTATAAGCAGGGGGTTAACAGAATTGTGCTTGCCCGTGAGCTTTCATTCAAGGAAATAGAAGAAATTGTTAAAAAAACACCTGAGGATTTGGAATTTGAAGCATTCGTCCACGGGGCCATGTGCATATCATATTCCGGAAGATGCCTTCTTTCCAGCTTTATGACGGGGAGGTTTTCCAACAAGGGAGACTGCGCTCAGGCGTGCAGATGGAAGTACAACCTCGTGGAAGAAAAAAGGCCGGGTGAATATTACCCCATAGAGGAAAATGAAGAAGGAACATTTATAATGAATTCCAAGGATATGTGCATGATTGAACATATGCAGAAGTTCAAGGATATTGGAATTAAGGCTCTGAAAATTGAAGGAAGAAACAAAAGCGAATACTATACTGCAATTGCAGTTCGTTCCTACAGAAATGCGCTGGATGAGCTCAACAAGCCCGAAAACGAAAGAAAGACGCAATACTGGAAAGAAGAGCTTGACAAGTCATCAC
>DOON01000025.1:2673-3185 GCA_003514865.1 Clostridiales bacterium | reverse complement strand
GCAGCCTGGCAACTACGTGCTTCTTGGACACAGAAACTACGTATATGGTCATTTTTTCAGAAATCTTGATCGTCTGGAGGTGGGGGATGATGTTATAATTACAAAGGATGGCAATAAATATACTTATGTTGTATATGAGTCATTTGTTGTCAGTCCGGAAGAGGTATGGGTTTTAGATAAGACGAAGGAGTCTATTGTGACAATGATAACATGCACTCCTATCGGAACATATACAGACAGGCTCATTGTGAGAGGACAGCTTAAGGCGCAGGAATAAAAATGGATAATATTTGATTATTATGTTTATTTTTTTACAAACTGGGTACATAAATAGATAGAGAATATTTGCGGAGGACATGATGAAAACATATAAGTGGAAATGTACAATTTGCGGAGAGACAGTTGAAGGAGCGGAGCCGCCGAAATCCTGCCCGGTGTGCGGAGTGGGTGCAGAGATGTTTGTGAAGGAAGATGTAAAAGAGGCTGCTGATGCGGCAGATATATATAAATGG
>DOON01000025.1:0-2639 GCA_003514865.1 Clostridiales bacterium | reverse complement strand
ATAGGAGCCAGTGCAGCTGCAATAAGCGCCGCAGGCGAAATACGCAAAAGAGATGGGGAAAGTGATGTAATACTTGTTTCCAGAGAGGATGTCAAGGGCTATTTCAGACCGCAGCTTTCGAAGTTGCTGAGCAACGACAGTGTAACTATTGAATCAATATCCATAAAGAAAGACAAATGGTTTGAAGACAACAAGATTACCTTACTGCTTAACAAGACAGCAGAAAAAATTGATGCGGAAAACAAAAAAGTAATTTTTGCTGACGGCAGCCATATGGATTATACGAAGCTCATCATTGCTTCAGGTGCCGAGGTTTTTGTACCGCCCTTCCCGGGAAGGGATAAGGAGGGTGTATTCACTCTGAGGCATGCAAAGGACGGAAAGGCAATCAGGGAATATTCAAAGGGAAGAAAGACAGGAGCTGTAATAGGCGGAGGAATATTGGGTCTTGAGGCCGCAAATGAGCTGAAGAACCTGGGACTCAGCGTAACTGTTATTGAGGTTGCGGACAGAATTCTTCCGAGACAGCTGGATGAGGATGCTTCAAGAATATTGGAGGAAATAGTTAGGAAAGCGGGAGTTACGTTTAAAAAAGGCGTGGGAACGAAGGAAATTGTGGGCAATGACAAAGTAAGCGGCATTTTGCTGGACAACGGCGAGGTTGTGGATGCGGAGGTTGTCATTGTATCAACCGGAGTAAAAGCAAACAGCGGAATTGCGGATGGAAGCGGAATTGAAATTAAGNNCTGCGGAGACTGTGCGGAATATGCAGGAATAAATTATGCGCTGTGGAGCGAAGCTCTTGAGCAGGGCAAGACAGCCGGAATAAATGCTGCAGGTGGTGAAGCTGCTTACAAAACTGGAGTTCCTTCCACAACTTTGAATGCATTCGGCACAAAGGTGTTCTCAATAGGGGATGTCGGCTCCGACCCCAACGTGGAATATGAGATATATGAGGAATTAAACGGCACAAACTACAGAAAGCTCTATTTCAAAAACAATGCATTGTCGGGCGGAATACTCATAGGAGATACATCCAAGACAGTTGCGTTGATGGATGGATTTGAAAAAGGTAAAACAATGGAAGAAATGATAGTAAAAATTAAATCATAAATAAAGTGTTTTGCTATATAAGGTGCATGACCATATTCACAAGGTCGTGCATTTTTTTTATTTTGAAGACATGTTATGACAAAATATTTCGTTCGGGTATCTTATAATGGGTATCATAATTGCTGAAATGACGACTTCGAGAGGTGGAGATGGTTTATTATGTTGAATATGTCTTCGCTGAAAATCTTATAATTGATTTTATATTGCTGTTTGTTACCGGAAAGCTGTTGAAAAGAGTCATTGTATACAAAAGGCTGCTTGCATCATCGGCAATCGGAGCGCTGTATGTTGTGCTGGTCGCCTATATAGGCAGAGATTTCATGACATATTTCATTGTAAAGGTCAGCGTGTCCGTGTTAATGATAATGGTGGCATTTGATTCAAGGGGGATTTTAACAAACATTAGGGTCATAATTTGTTTTTACATGACATCGTTGATTATGGCCGGTATCATAACGGCTATGTACTATATGAATTATGACAGACTGACGGTTAATGCCATTATTGTTGCATTATTTGCAGGCTATGTGGGACTGCATTTCTTTTTTGGAGAAGTGAGAAGCAGGAATGAAAAAAGCCATTACATGAGAAGAGTGACAGTGAGCTTTGCAGACAAGACAAAAGTTCTCAATGCATTTATAGACACGGGAAACGAACTTTTGGACCCCATGACGGGAAAGCCTGTCATTGTGGTGAATATCGAATGCTTGAGAAGTATCCTGGGAGAGGAACTCTGCGGCAGGATATTGAACATGTATGCCGGCAATGAAGGCCTGGAGGTCTTGTTAAGTGAATTCAGCAACTATAACTTAAGGATAATACGCTACAACACAATAAGCAGCAAGGGTGAAAGGATGGTAACTATAACTCCTGATAAGGTTGAGGTGAGAAAAGATCGCAATCATATTTTAAATACGGATGCAGTCATTGGCATATATCCGGGAAAAATAAGCCGGAAGGAGGATTACGACGCACTGTTGTTCAACAAAATATTAAAATGGGAGATGGAGCAAAATAATGAGCCTGATAAGTGNNTGAAAAGAATATTTAACTTTTTTATAGATAAGCTGAGGATTGCTCAGGACATATTTTATATAGGAGGAAGTGATACGCTGCCGCCTCCGCTATCGCAGGATGAAGAAAGGGAAATAATAAACAGGCTTAAGGATTCGGAAGAAGCAAAATCCATACTAATAGAGCATAATTTAAGGCTTGTTGTATATCTTGCAAAAAAATTTGAATCGACGGGAATCAACGTTGAGGATTTAATATCCATAGGTACTATCGGACTCATAAAGGCTGTAAATACATTTAAAGCCGAAAAAAATATCAAGCTTGCCACGTATGCCTCCAAGTGTATTGAAAATGAAATTTTGATGCATTTAAGGCGGGTGGGTAAGGCAAAGACAGAAATATCTCTTGACGAGCCTCTCAATGTAGATTGGGATGGAAATGAGCTTTTGCTTTCGGATATTTTAGGAACCGAAGAGGATGTTGTGTTCAAGGACATGGAAAGTGAGGTTGAT
>DOON01000026.1 GCA_003514865.1 Clostridiales bacterium | reverse complement strand
AGCCTGAGAGCTGGTCATATGCGGCAAGCTCTGAATAGGCGCATCTGAGCGCCAACGCCAGCCCTGAGGCACGGTTTTATTACTTTCAATCGGGAAGCGTTGCGAAATCTGGTTCAAGTCCCGCTGGATCGTTCTCAAGCTGATATCAATACCTTCACGCTCAAGAATCTCTTGAAGTTCTCGCGTGCCCATCCATTTGCCCGTAGACAGGCGGGAAAGGATTTGCCACTGACGATACAGACTATTAGAGGTTTCTTTTTCTTGTGAGGTCATAATCACTATAAAGCTGGAAAAGTTGAATGAGTTAAAAGAATTAAAGAATACTTGGCAGTATCACAATAAAAAAAGTTGCAAGTATTAGCAATAGCTTAACAGAAAAAATACGTACACATATCTCGAAACAAGTTGCTGCATTAATACCATTGAGAAATAACAAGGTTTCAGCAATAAATAAGCTCCAAGATGACAAAAACTGGCATCCAATTTGCTAAAAGTAGAAGATATAACTTAAAGGGATCATCCAATGTTAAAAGATGAATGTGAAACGAGTTTAATGATCGAAAGTTATAACGACACATGTATCGAACATTTTAATAAAAATAAAAAGATTGTAGTAGCTAATAGCGAAGACAAATTCAAACAACAATGTAGTCATAACATGCCTCCAACAGCTTATTTATTTGACCAGCTCAAATCAAAATTTTTTAATGAAATGCTGGATGACCAAAATATTAGCGGTGAAGCATCTAAAAAAATTGAAGAATGGTTATGCATGCGCAGTCTGCCTGAACTTCTAAGTCTACAACAACAGGCAAAAGAATATTTTCTCTATGAGGGAATTACCTTTACCGTTTATGGAGATGCAGAAGGGACAGAACGGACAATTCCTTTTGATTTGATTCCTCGTGTTATTGCCAGACAGCAATGGGATAAGATTGCTCAAGGCTGTGTACAGCGTGCAAAGGCTCTTAATTTATTTTTAGATGATATTTACCATCATCAGCATATTTTAAAAGAGGGTTTGATACCTGCAGAGCAGATCTTGCAGCATGAAGCTTTCTTACCACAGATGATGAATTGCTCCTTAAAAGGCCAAGTCTATTCGCAGGTCAGCGGTATTGATATCGTACGTGATAGCAGTGGAAGCTTTTTTGTGCTTGAAGATAATCTGCGTACACCTTCGGGCGTATCCTATATGCTGGAAAGCCGAAAAATCAGCAAAAAACTGATGCCTGATCTATGTCGCAGTAAACAGCTTTATGAGATTAGTCACTATCCACTTTTACTTAAAAGCATTTTAGAAGAAAGCGCTGATGTAGATAACCCGCAGATTGTGATTATGACACCTGGCCGTTTCAATAGCGCCTACTATGAACATGCATTTTTGGCGCGAGAGATGGGTGTGCCGCTGGTTACAAACAGGGATCTATATGTTGAAAATAATAAAGTCTATATGAAAACTATTCGGGGCCGTAAGAGAATTGATGTGATCTACCGGCGGATTGATGATGCCTTTCTGGATCCGACGACGTTTCGTCCTGACAGCGCTTTGGGGGTGCCGGGCCTGATGTCTGCATATTTCTGCCAAAACGTTGTACTGGCTAATGCTCCAGGTACAGGAGTAGCAGATGATAAATCTGTCTACCCATACGTTACTCAAATGATTGAATACTATTTGGGTGAAAAAGCTATATTAAATAATGTGCCTACCTATCAGTGCCGTTATTTACAGGATTTTGAATATGTCATGGATAATATGTCAAAACTGGTTATTAAGGAAGCTCAAGGTTCAGGCGGGTATGGAATGCTGATAGGTCCCCAAGCTTCAGCCAAGGAACTTAGGGAGTTTCGAGAGAAAGTCCGTATACAGCCTCATTTATATATTGCCCAGCCTACTTTAGATCTTTCTGTTTCACCAACCTTGGTGGAAGAAGGGCTTGCGGAACGTCATATTGATCTTCGGCCATTTATTCTTAGTTCACCACAACGTACTGAAATTGTACCGGGTGGGCTAACTCGAGTAGCAATGCAAAAAGGGTCTTTAGTAGTAAATTCCTCACAGGGTGGAGGTATTAAAGACACTTGGGTGGTAGATACATTGCACTCCTGAACAATCGAATCGATAGAGGAAAAGTTNNTGTTCACTTAATGAATTGGTTTTTGACCCTGAACAACCCTATTCATTTAGCCAGCAATTTAAAACTGCTAAAGATAATATTCAGGAATTAAGAGGCTTGTTGAGTGCCAAGGCATATGCTGAATTAAATCAGCTGATTCGTCAGGCAAGTTCAAATGCCAGTTATTTATGTGATGTTGTGACAGACTGTACCGAAATTTTTGAATCTGAAGAACAGGATGTATTCCTATTCTTTATGTTAGGACAAAAAATTGAAATCCTTGATACACAACTGCGTTTCAAGCAGAGTATTCAAGGTACTCTTAATGATCTTGATACCATCGTAATGATGCTACATAGTTTGGGCTGGGAAGCGGTAGAGCTGGCTTGGCAAGAATTAAAAGAACATCCGACACTGATTGCTTTTTATGCATTCAATGACCAATTGCAATATATGTTTGAATTGAGTTAATAAATTAAAGAGGTCAATTAATTAGTCTGAGAAAATCTATCTGAAAAAAATAAGAATGTCCGATTTGGTTACTTTATTTAATGTATTGAATGTTTCACTATACAATTCAAATAGAGAGCTATACATGACAATAGGTTTTTTTAATCAATAAATGCTATCGTTTTGGAAGAAGCTTTTATACAGTAAAGGTGTCGTGTATTAAATGATACAGGCAAAAATATATCAGCTTAACTGTAATGGATAACGATCAAATCATTGTTTTCATAATCAGCTATTTCATGTTGAAAGCAGAAAGGATTTTTTGAAATGACCTATTGTTGTGGACTTCGATTAAAAGATGGGCTGGTGTTTATAAGTGACACGCGAACCAATGCAGGAGTAGATCATATTTCTGTATTCAAAAAATTATTCAGCTTCGGTGTAGAAGGTGAACGTTTCATTGTGATACAGACTTCTGG
>DOON01000038.1 GCA_003514865.1 Clostridiales bacterium | reverse complement strand
TATGCTTGAAAATATAAAAGACATGAATGCTGCAGAATCATTCAAAGACACATATATTTCAATTTATGAAGACCAGCTCAGAGAGCTTCCTCAGGATTCATATTATTTATTTGACCTGGAGGGCATGGAGGTCTTTTCTTCAGAGGGCGAGCATTTGGGCAAAATAGATATTGTATATCAGACCGGCGCAAATGATGTTTATGAAGTAATCAACGGAAATAAATCCTTTTTGATACCTGCTGTCAAGGAAGTTGTCAAGGAAGTTGACATTAAAAATAAAAAAATGGTTATAAATATAATCGAGGGGCTGTTGGAATGAGATTTGACGTTGTTACGCTGTTTCCTGAGCTCATTGATGTTTATACCAAAAACGGGATAATCGGCAGAGCCGTGGAAAACGGCATGTTTGAGCTTGGTGCAGCTAATCTCAGGGATTATTCCGAAGACAAGCACAAAAAAGTCGATGATTATCCATACGGCGGCGGCCCGGGGATGCTTTTAAAGCCTGAGCCCATGTTTAAAGCTTTAGACGCTATAAAAAAGCATAATTCATATGTTATTTATCTATCACCGAAAGGTAGTTTATTTAATCAAAATAAAGCAAGAGAGCTTTCTTCAAAGGAACACATTGTACTTATTGCGGGGCATTATGAAGGCATAGATCAAAGAATTATCGACAGATATGTAGATGAGGAAATATCTATGGGTGATTATGTTCTTACAAGCGGAGAGCTTCCGGTTCTGACGGTTATTGATGCAGTGGTCAGACTGATACCGGGAGTGCTGGGTTCTGATGAATCCTCCGTAGAGGAATCTCACAGCAGTAATCTGTTGGAGTATCCTCAGTATACAAGACCTGAAAGTTACTTGGGAATGGATGTTCCGGAAATACTGCTGTCCGGTCACCACAAAAAAATCGAAGAATGGCGTCGTTTCAAGGCAATTGAAGCTACTTTGGAGAGACGACCAGATATGATTAAAGACGAAGACACAATTAAAGAGTACAACAAATTAGCAAGACTATATAAAAGCACAAACGCTTAAGCGAAGGGAGGTAAAAAAATGGACTTAATAAAATCATTTGAAAATGAACAGCTTAAAAGTGAAGTAACACCTTTTAACGTTGGAGATACAGTAAAAGTGCATGTTAAGATCAAAGAAGGTAACAGAGAAAGAATTCAGGTGTTCGAAGGTATTGTTTTAAAAAGACAAGGCGGAAGCAACAGAGAAACTTTTACAGTAAGAAAGATTTCTTACGGCGTAGGAGTTGAAAGAACATTCCCTGTACATTCACCAAAAATCGACAAAATCGAAGTTACAAGAAAAGGTAAAGTAAGACGTGCTAAACTGTACTATCTGAGAGAAAGAACAGGTAAGGCTACAAAGGTTAAAGAATTAAAGAACTATTAATATTAATTGAGGGCGGAGGTCCTCAATTTTCCTTATAAGAGGAGGATTTATGAATATAAACTGGTATCCGGGGCATATGAAAAAAACCAAGGATTTGCTTCAGGAAAACATCAAGTTGGTTAACATTATAATAGAGGTTATTGATGCAAGAATTCCCATAGCAAGTAAAAATCCTGATTTTGATCAGCTGTTCAGGGATAAAAAAAGACTTATAGTGCTGAACAAGTATGACCTTGCAGACCCAAATATGAACAAGATGTGGGAAGAATATTACAAAAGCAAGGGCTGGTCATGTGTACTATACAATTCAACAAACAATAAGGAACTGAGAAAATTAGACAATGCTATTGCCGATGCCTCTAAGGAAATACTTGAAAGATACAAGAAACGCGGGCTGATAAATAGGAGAATCAAGGCAATGATTGTGGGTATACCCAACGTGGGAAAATCAACGCTCATAAATTCATTAGCTAAAAAGAAAAGCGCCAAGACCGGAAACATGCCCGGAGTTACAAAAGGCAAGCAATGGATTAATTTAGCTGGCAATATCGATTTGTTAGACACGCCTGGAATTTTGTGGCCTAAGTTTGAGGACGAGGAAGGTGCTTTAAACCTGGCATTTACAGGGGCAATTAAGGATGAAACACTTGTGCTGGAAGAAATAGCCCTGAAATTTGTTGAAAAAATGATTAAAATGAACAAAGTAAACTCAATATTGGAAAAATACAATATCGAACAGGGAGAAAAGTCCTTGGACATATTGGATAATATAGCATTTAAAAAAGGATATCTCATAAACAATTCCGAAATAGATTACTTAAGAGTTGCCAATCTGCTGCTGAATGATTTCAGAAGCGGAAAGTTAGGAAATATAACTTTGGAACAAATAGGTGAACGATGATGCTTAAAATTGAACAGGAACTGTGGAACAATGGATATGAGTATCTTGCATGCATAGATGAGGTAGGCAGGGGATGCCTTGCGGGAAGTGTGGTAACCTGCGCAGTAATTATGCCGAAAGATGTTCTCATTGAGGGTGTAAATGATTCAAAGAAGCTGACACACAAAAAGAGAGAGCAGCTGTTTGATGTTATANNAGGAGAGATGAGTTGTGAAAAGGTGGATGAAATCAATATAAAAAATGCCACCAAGCTTGCTATGCTCCAGGCAGTTGAAAATCTGAGGGATAAGGAAGGAAACAAGGTAGTCCCGGACTATCTTCTGATAGATGCAGAAAAATTAGATACATATATACCGCAGCTTAACATAGTTAAGGGAGATGCAAAATGCCACGGGATTGCCGCAGCTTCAATTGTAGCCAAGGTTACGAGAGACAGGCAGATGGATGAAGCGGACAAAATTTATCCGGAGTATAATTTAGCCAAAAACAAGGGCTACGGTACAAAGGAGCATATAGATGCACTGCTTGAGTACGGACCCACGGAGAATCACAGGAAGACATTTCTTAAAAAAATAATGAACAGCCAAGAACAAATGAGCTTTATATGACGTTTGTTCTTTTATTATGATTATTTCAGATATAATATGGGTATAACAAAATTATCAACTTAAAAGGAGAAGGAAATGAAGCATAAATTAATTATATTTTCAGATTATACATGACCATTTTGCTATATTGGCAAAGGTATTGTCGATGAGCTTAAAAAGGAATATACAATAGATGACCAATGGCTGCCACTTGAAATACATCCCGAGGTTCCTGAAAAGGGTCAGAGGGTTTCGGATTTATTTCCGGGAATGCCCCTTGAAGGAATGTTCATGAATTTGTCCCGCATGGGCGATGAATATGGCATCAGCTTTTGCGGAGCAGATATGATGTCAAACACTCATAAAGCTCTCTTGGCAGGAGAGTATGCAAAGGATAACGGAAAATTTCACGAATTTCATGATAAAATATTTTATGAATATTTCACAAAGGGCATGGATATAAATGATGACCAATTGCTGGCCTCCATAGCCGGAAGCATTGGATTGGACAAGGAAGAAATGCTCAGTAAAATTAAGGCGGGAATTTATGAAGAAAGACTGATAGAGGCACATGAAACAGCACGCAATTACAATGTAAACAGCACCCCCACCTTTATAATTGACGATATGACCGTCCTGGTGGGAGCACAGCCCATTGCTTCCTTTAGGGAGGCATTCAAATCCGTGGAGAGTAAGTTGAGGTAAGCAATAAAATAGAGCGACAGCACAACAGGAGGAAAAAATGACTTCAATAGGAATTATAGCGAATCCCGCATCCGGGAAGGACATAAGGAGACTTTTATCCTATGCAACCGTAACGGATAACGGAGAGAAAATAAATATTGTTGAAAGAATAATATTAGGCGCCCAGGCTCTTGGGGTTGAAAAGATATACATGCTTTCAGACTTCAGCAGAATAGGCTATAAGGTAAAAGAAAGATTAATTACACGAAAAACACTAAAATGTGAAATAGAATTAGTGGAGCTTCCAAAATACAACAGCTTTAGAGATACGCTGAATATTACAGAATACATGGAAGAACAAGGTGTAGGATGTATTGTGACACTTGGAGGGGACGGAACCAACAGAGCCTTGGCAAAGGTTGTAAAGGATACTCCCATTATTGCAGTATCTACAGGTACAAATAACGTCTACCCCATGATGATTGAAGGAACTATTGCAGGAATGGCGGCCGCAGCTGCCGCATCAAATAAATTTGAAAAAAATCTGTATGCAATAAGAGATAAAAGAATAGAAATATACAAGGATTCAGAGCTGGTTGATATTGCTCTTGTAGATGCGGTAATTTCAAATGAGGTGCATATTGCATCCAAGGCAATATGGGATATGGAAAATATTAAAAAGATATTTGTAACAAGAAGCCACCCCGC
>DOON01000142.1 GCA_003514865.1 Clostridiales bacterium | reverse complement strand
CTTTATGACAAGCAGAGGACAGCTGACAATTGAAAATGCAAAATATAAAAAGGATTTCGGTCCTATAGATGAAAATTGCGGCTGCTATACATGCAGAAATTATTCGAGAGCATATATAAGGCATCTTTTCAGCGAAAATGAAATATTGGGAGCGAGACTTGCTTCTATTCACAATTTATTTTTCTTGATTAATTTGATGAAACATATTAGAATAAGTATAATGGAAGATAATTTCATGAAATTTAAAAAAGAATTTTATGAAAATTACGGATATTAAACATTTAGGAGGACTTATGCCACAAGGTACAGAGCAATTCAGCGGAATTTTCATGATGGTGATATTATTTGCACTTATGTATTTCATGATGATAAGGCCGCAAAAAAAGAAAGACAAAGAAGTAAAGCAAATGCGGGAAAGTCTGTCTATAGGTGATGAAGTTATTACAATAGGCGGAATTCACGGAAAAATCGTAAAAGTAAACGACGAGATTGTAACATTGGAATTGGCTCATGCAAAACAGAGAATAGAGTTTTCAAAATGGGCTGTAGGCAGCGTAGCAAAAAAAGGCAAGGATAAGTCAGAAGCAAAGCAGGAAGCTGACGATGCAGAAGATACTCCTGCAGAAGAAGATAAATAGCAATAAAAATCGCACAGGAATTTTTCTCTGTGCGATTTTCTCTATTTAATAATACCATATGGCCATGAATTTATACCTCCGAAGTCATATACATCAGTATATCCCATCTCAATTAAATTCTTCGCTGCACTTGCACTTCTGTTTCCGCTCCTGCAATATACCAGGATTTTGGCATCTTTGTCTGTAAGAATGTCCCCTGACTTATCAGAGATTTCAGTTACAGGCAGCAATACTGCATTCTCTATATGTCCGCTATCATACTCCTCCTGGGTTCTAACATCNNTACAGCCGGTCAAAGCGATGGCTGATATTAAAAGCATTATAAAAAACCTCTTCATTACATTTTCCTTCCTAACATAATTAATATGATAATTTATACCCAGAAGCGTTCGCTCTAAACAATTGTAAACTTTGTACAATAGACGATTGTATGTTACCCATAAGTGGTATGAAGCTTAACAACTCTTTCATTAGCAGACGTCATGTACAACAAAAAATTGACATTGTGGAAGTAAGTGGTATAATGATGGTATTAACACGAATAATAATATAAGAATTTGATATATTAATATAACAAAATACTTTTAAAAGTTATGATAAGAGCAAGTAGTAACCTATACCGCATACAGAAAGCTGCCGGATGATGAGAGGCGCATGGCAGGTGAGTTATGAATACATCTTTGAGCTTCACACCGAATCGAGTAGGCTGTGACGTACTCCTGCACACGTTATAGTGCTTAGAGTATCCCTTTTGCAGAGGCGTACTTGAAGAGGCGGGCAATGTGAGTTGTCCGTAAATGTAAGGTGGTAACACGAGAGTATGCTCTCGTCCTTCTAATTAAGAAGGACGAGGGTTTTTTGTTTTAAGAAATTTACTAAGGAGGCTGAAAATGAAGACTGTTGAGGAACAACTTAAAATTATTTCAAAAGGGGTAAGCATGCTGGTGGATGAGGAGGAGCTTAAAGTTAAGCTTGAGAAATCCGCCAAAAGCAATAATCCGCTAATAGTTAAACTCGGACTTGACCCAAGTGCACCAGATATACATCTTGGTCATGCAGTGGTTCTGAGAAAGATTAAGCAGATGCAGGATCTCGGACACAAGGCTGTGATTATTATCGGTGATTTTACCGGTAAAGTCGGTGATCCCACAGGAAAGGTAAAGGGACGAAATGCCTTGTCCGATGAACAAGTGAAGGAAAATGCCAGGACGTATTTTGAACAGATATTCAAGGTGCTGGATAAGGAAAAAACAACGGTGCGCTACAACAGTGAGTGGCTGAGCAAGCTGAAGTTTGAAGATGTTATTAAGCTTGCTTCCACAACTACGGTTGCGCGAATGCTCGAACGGGATGATTTCCGAAACAGGTTCAGCAATAATGTACCTATAGGTATACATGAATTTTTTTACCCATTGATGCAGGCGTATGATTCTGTAGCGTTAAATGCAGATATAGAGCTTGGAGGTACCGACCAGACTTTCAATATACTCATGGGAAGGACATTGCAGAAAGCTATGGGGCAGTCTCAGCAAATTGCAATGTTTATGCCACTGCTGGAAGGATTGGACGGCGAAGAGAAAATGAGCAAGAGCCTTGGAAATTACATCGGTATTTATGAACCGGCAGAGACAATGTTCAAAAAGATTATGGAGATTCCGGATAAGCTGATTTTAAAATATTTTGAGCTGGCGACAGATGAACATCCCGAAAAAATTGAAACGATAAGGCTTGAACTTAATCAAGGTAAAAATCCACGTGATGTCAAATATTCTCTGGCTGAGATAATTACACGCCTATACTATGGTGAGGAGGAAGTAATTCAGGCAAAGGAATACTATGATGCGGCATACGGCAGGAAGGTAATTCCGGATAATATACCGGGGCTTCACATCGAGGATGGAAGCACTATAGCTGAAATTATCCCCATGCTTGTGGAAAAAGGATTCGTGTCAAGCAACGGAGAATTCAGGCGTTTAATCCGACAGAGCGGGGTGCAGATCAATGCCGAGAGGCTTAACGACTTAAGTACTGTTGTGTCAGGGGGAGATGTGCTTAAAATAGGGAAGAAACGTTTTGTCAGATTTGTAAAATGATAAAAGCTCCTTCAGTGACAATAAATAATTGTCTTCTGTAGGAGCTTTTGATGTTTTTATGTATTATTTTTTAACAAGTTGAAGGTTTACAGGTATCATATTTTCAACCTTTTCGCCTTTTAAAACCTTAACTGCGGTCTGTATTCCCAGAGAGCCTATTTCTTTAGGAAGCTGTTCAACTGTTGCAGCCATTTCGCCTTTTGCAACTGCTGCTTTTGCATCATCAGTAGCATCAAAACCCACAACGAGGATATTTCTTCCGGATGCTTTTATTGCTTCTAGTGCACCAAGTGCCATTTCGTCATTGTGTGCAAATACGGCATCAATTTCAGGCTGTGCCTGAAGGATGTTTTCCATTACTGTCAGCCCTTGAGCTCTGTCAAAGTTAGCTGTTTGCTTTGCAACAACCTTTAAATCTTTGCCTGCAATTGCTGAATTAAAGCCTTCGCCTCTGTCTCTTGCTGCAGATGCTCCGGGAATGCCCTCAAGCTCAACAACTTTTCCTTTTCCGCCAAGCAATTCAACAATATATTCTCCCGCAAGCTTTCCACCGGCAACGTTATCCGAAGCGATGTGTGATACTACAGTACCGCCGTTAGCTCCTCTGTCCAGTGTTATAACGGGTATATTTGCCTTGTTGGCAGCCTCAACCGCACTTTTAACAGCGTCTGAGTCTGTTGGGTTTATCATGATTACATCCACGCCCTGATTGATCAGGTCTTCCACATTGGACATTTCAGTTGCGGAGTCATCCTGTGAATCAAGAGTAACAAGCTTTACATTTAATTCTGCGGCTTTAGCCTTTGCACCTGCTTCAAGATCTACAAAGAACGGGTTGTTCAGTGTTGATATGGCAAGTCCAATTGTTTTAACTTCGTTTTTTCCGTTGTTTGCCGGTTTGTTATTGCTGCATCCTGCCATCAATGACAGAACCATAAGAGCAACAAGAGCCAAATTTAAAAATTTTTTCATAAAAACCCTCCATTAATAATTAAATTTTTTATTTTTATCTTGATAATTTTTGTTTTCTATCAAGAAGGACAGCGATTAGAATAACTATTCCTTTGGCAACATCCTGA
>DOON01000074.1 GCA_003514865.1 Clostridiales bacterium | reverse complement strand
TATTTTTTTTGCAGCATTCAAGGATTTCTGAAACATTGGACTCGATTTTATCCAAATCTATTTTAAGTCTTTTTATGTCCATGTCTTTTAATAGCTTTACGATATCCGAAAAGTTGTTTAATTTTAAGTTTTTATTTTCAACGTAACTCAAAATTTTGCTGATTGTTTTTCTCCCCAGTCCATTAACCAGCTGCAGCCTTATTATATCTTCATTGCTTATCATTTTCTTCCCCTTGGCATTATACTACGTCCATCATCTTTGCATATACGTTTTTACATTTTATCACATATTACTACAAAAAAAAACTCTTCTTTTGTAAAGAAGAGTTAAGAAAATTTAATTTTTATCCGATAGTCACCAGCGGATCACCTGTGCTTACAGATGAAAGCTTAGTCGTATGAATTCCGTTAATAATTCCATCCTTAGGTGAAACTATTTCATTTTCCATCTTCATTGCTTCAAGAATCACCAGAATATCTCCGGCCTTTATTGATTGTCCTTCTGTAACCTTAATATCCAAAATAGTTCCCGGCATTGGTGCGGATATTGTTTCCCCCGAAACCGGTCCCGAAGGAGCCTTTGGCGCAGGTGTCGCTTTAGGCGGTTCCGGAGCTGCCTGAGGTTGTTGTACTGTTACAGCTGCCTGTGCAGGTGCTGACTGCTGTACCGGCTGATATGTAAAGCCTCCCTGTCCTGCTCCAACCTCTTCTACTTCAACTGCATAAGCTTTTCCGTTTACTGTTACATTAAATTTTTTCATTCAATCCTCCATGTTATCTCATCTGATTCATTCTTCCTCTTAATGCCCATAAAGAGTCAATTTCAGAAGTTCTTTTTATGTTTCTCACCACAAACTCACTTGTGCTTTTTCCCAGCATGCACGATATTGCTGCAGTAATGGCCGCAACAATTTCGTCCTCCTCGTTCATGGATTCCACAACTGCCGCGATTACAGCAGCTATTTCATCCTCGTCGTCCATATTTTCAATATGAACAGCATCTCTCTTTATTTCAATTTCGTCCTTTTTCTTAAACAAATTGCTTAAAATTCCCATGTGAACCACCTTTACAGAGGAATGTTGCCATGTTTTTTCTCAGGCTTATAAACTCTTTTGCCTGTCAACATGTCAAAGGCGCTGATTATTCTTTTTCTTGTTTCAGCAGGCTCTATAACCGCATCCACATATCCTCTTGCCGCAGCAGTATATGGATTTGCTACCTTTTCCCTGTACTCTTCTATTTTTTCGCCGCGCTTTAAATTCTTATCCTCAGCAGACTCTATTTCCTTTTTAAATATAATATTGGCAGCTCCCTCAGGGCCCATTACAGCTATTTCAGCCGTAGGCCATGCAAGCACCATATCTGCTCCAAGCTCCTTGTTACACATTGCAATATATGAACCGCCGTATGCTTTTCTTGTGATTACGGTAACCTTAGGCACCGTTGCCTCTGAATACGCATAGAGCATTTTTGCACCGTGTCTTATGATTCCGCCGTACTCCTGTGTTGTTCCTGGCAAAAATCCGGGAACATCCATCAATGTAAGCAATGGTATATTGTATGCATCGCATGTTCTGATAAATCTTGCTGCCTTGTCTGAAGCATTTATATCAAGACATCCCGCCAGAACCTTTGGCTGGCTTGCTACAACCCCCACACTTTTTCCGTTCAATCTCATAAAGCCCGTAATTATATTCATGGCATAATATGGCTGATACTCAAGGAATTCTCCTCTGTCTGCCAATGAATAAATAACATCCTTCATATCATATGCCTTATTTGGATTATCAGGTATTATGTCATTTAATACGGAGTCTATTCTGTTAAGTTCGTCTGTCATCTCCTGAACAGGAACTGGCTCCATATTATTCTGGGGCAGGAAGCTCAGAAGCTTCTTTATTTTATCAATGCATTCATCCTCAGAATTATCAACAAAGTGGGCAACTCCGCTTATGCTGTTATGCGTCATGGCACCGCCGAGCTTCTCACCTGATACTACCTCACCTGTAACAGCCTTTATAACCTCAGGCCCTGTAATGAACATTTTGCTGATATTTTCTACCATGAAAACAAAATCCGTCAATGCAGGCGAATAAACTGCACCTCCCGCACAAGGTCCCAATATAACCGATATCTGAGGGATAACTCCGGATGCCATCGTGTTGTTGTAGAAAATCTTCCCGTATCCGGATAATGCATCAACACCCTCCTGTATTCTTGCTCCGCCAGAATCATTGATTCCTATTATGGGCGCTCCAACCTTTAATGCAGTTTCCTGAGTTTTAGCTATCTTTGAAGCGTGCATTTCTCCCAACGAACCGCCTATAACCGTAAAGTCCTGAGCGTATATGTATACCAGCCTGCCATCAATCGTTCCATAACCTGTTACGACACCTTCTCCGGGTGCAGACTTTTTCTCCATTCCGAAATTAACACACCTGTGCTCAACAAATGCATCTATTTCCACAAAGCTGTTTTTATCAAGAATTTTTGTGATTCTTTCTCTTGCGGTCAGCTTACCATTCTCATGCTGCTTATTCACGGCATTTTGGCCGCCGCCCATCATAACTTCTTCTGTTCTTTCTCTGAGCTCTGTTAATTTTTCGTTTGGCAATTTAAACCTCCCATACTCTATAAATCAGCTATATATAAAATAATAAATTATAGCAGCAAAGTCAATGTTTAATTGCTTTGATTTCCAAAGTATATTACATTACAAAAACATTGTCAATATTTTAATAATTTTCATTCTATTTTATATTTATTTTAATTACGTCTATTGACAAATATAATTCATTTGCTAAAATATAAATGTGAGTTAGCACTCATTGCTTTCGAGTGCTAATAACAAACTCCGGAAGACGGAATGCATTACTTTATGAATATTAAGAGTAACAGGAGAATGAATTATGGCTAAAAA
>DOON01000093.1:740-2673 GCA_003514865.1 Clostridiales bacterium | reverse complement strand
TTCGCAAACTCGGAGCTGCTATATCCCCCAATAGGTCGGCTTAAGCCTATACGTATACAGGGAACATTTATTTCTGACGATGAAATCAAGCGTGTTGTGGAAAGCATAAAGGCCCAGCAGATAGAAATAAAAATCGGAAAGCAAAATGAAATAATCAATGAAATAGAGAAAACACCCAGCCAGCATGAAGATGTTGATGAATTTTTAGAGCAGGCCATTGATTTAGTGGTTAACGACGAACAGGCTTCGGCATCATATATACAGAGAAAATTCAAGGTTGGATATGCCCGTGCTGCAAGAATAATCGACCAGCTTGAGGAAAGAGGAATCATAGGACCACATGAAGGAAGCAAGCCCCGAAAGGTGCTTATAACAAAAGAAGAATTAGAAGAAATGAGAGGAAATTAATGAAAAAAATATACATGCACTCCCTTGGATGCTCCAAGAACCTTGTTGATTCGGAGCATATGGTAGGAATACTTGAGAAGAAGGGATTTAAAACAACCGATTATGCAGACAAGGCGGATTATATCATAATAAATACATGCTCGTTTATAAGCGACGCACAACAGGAATCAGTGGATGCTATTTTATCTGCAGCCGAAATCAAAAATGACGTTAATAATAAGGCTAAAATAATCGTGACAGGCTGTCTTGCCCAGAGATTCGGAGAGGAGCTTGCAAAAGAGATANNAGTGGGAACAAGCGGCTTCGATAAAATAGATGAATATATTGACAGGTATGAAAGCAGCAAGGACCTTGTAGTGGACGTGAATATGCAGGATTTGGATGAGGACAGTCTACCAAGAAACACTTTGACCGAAGAATGGTATGCATACTTGAAAATAGCGGAGGGCTGCAGCAACAATTGCACATACTGTGTCATTCCAAAGCTCAGAGGACCTTATAAAAGCAGAAAAATAGAAAAAATAGTTGAAGAAGCAAGGGAGCTTGCAGAAAACGGCGCAAAAGAAATTATAATTATAGCACAGGATACAAGCAAGTACGGTGTTGATTTATACGGAGAGAAAAAGCTGCATGAAGTCATACGCAGAATATCTGAAATAGAAGAAATACAATGGATTCGCATTCATTACCTGTATCCGGAAGACATATATGATGAGCTTATAAGCGAATTTAAAAATAACAGCAAGCTGCTCAAATACTTTGATATTCCTTTGCAGCATGTAAATGACAGAATATTGAAAAGAATGAACAGAAATACAAATAAGCAGCAGATAGTTGATTTAATAAGTAAAATCAGAACGGAAGTTCAAGGAGCCGTTATAAGGACATCGCTGATTACTGGATTTCCGGGAGAAACGCAGGAAGAACATGAAGAGCTTTTGAAATTCCTTCAGGAATACAAGCTCGATAGAGTTGGTATATTCAAGTACTCAAGAGAAGAGGACACTCCTGCCTACAGACTTCCCGAGCAGATTGAAGAGGAAATTAAGGATCAGAGGCATGATGAGCTCATGGAGCTGCAGCAGGGAGTTTCATATGAAAACAACCTTGCCAATATAGGAAAGACATATGATGTGCTTATTGAAGAAAAGGACGTTGAAAACATTTGGGTTGGAAGAACCTACATGGATTCAATTGATATAGACGGATGTGTATACGTAACCTCCGACGAAGATTTGGAGCTTGGGGGTATTTACAAGGTTAAAATAAATGATGTTATGGAATATGACATGATGGGAGATATTATTATATAGCTGTACAAACTTAAATATATTATGATGGGAGATGTAGTGATGAACTGGTTTAAAAATTTGAACCTACCTAACAAGCTGACTGTAATAAGAATATTGGCAATACCTTTGTTTCTGATTTTTCTTTATATAAGCAAGGGAGCATTCAGAGTGCTGCCCCTCTTGATCTTTGTTGCCGCAGCCGCAACAGATGCTGTTGACGGTTATATCGCAAT
>DOON01000093.1:0-712 GCA_003514865.1 Clostridiales bacterium | reverse complement strand
CAACAGACTTTGGGAAATTCATGGACCCTCTTGCAGACAAGCTGCTTACTGCAGCAGCATTCGTAGCATTTGTTGAAATAGGCTATTTGAGTTCCTGGGTTGTTGTTTTGATTCTTTCAAGAGAATTTCTCGTTTCAGGCTTCAGGACACTTGCAGCTTCTAAAGGAATCACAATTGCCGCAAATCCATGGGGAAAAATTAAGACGGTTTTTCAGATGATATTGATTATATTCATATTGCTGAATCATGCAGGCGCTGCATTTACAGCATTCTGGATAGGACCTCTCGTGGCGGTGGTAGTGCTTCTGACAGTGACATCGGGAGCTACATACATATATGAGAATATTGAGGTAATTCAGTAATTTATATATTTTCTTTATTGACAACGGCAGTATTATTTTATATAATAGGTTAAAGTGAACAAATGTTCGTAGAGGAGTTGTGGAATGGAAAAAGAAAAGGCCCTTGAGCTGGCGATTGCTCAAATAGAAAAGCAGTTTGGCAAAGGCTCTATAATGAAGCTTGGCGAAAATGCAAAGCTTAACATTGAGGCAATACCAACAGGTGCTCTGCCCCTTGATATTGCAACAGGCATAGGTGGAGTTCCTAAAGGAAGAATTATTGAAATATTTGGACCTGAGTCATCCGGTAAAACGACCGTGGCATTACATATAGTAGCAGAAGCACAAAAAAAGGGAGGCATAGCTGCTTT
>DOON01000116.1 GCA_003514865.1 Clostridiales bacterium | reverse complement strand
CCACAGACATATCCCTTGAATTTTTTGATTTTAAGGAAGACATGAGAAGTAAGGCTATTGAAGTTGTCAACAGTGCCGCAGAGAGTCAGGGAAGAAAAATTTTTGATTTGAAATATTATGACAGTATTTCTGTTACGGCAGTGTTGGAAGGAAATAAATTTGAGACAGAAAATGTGGATTTCTATAATGAATCGAAATTATTTGCTCTTATGTTTATTACGGACGAGGATTACTCTAGGTTGACAGGCAAAAATATAAGCTTGAGGGAAAATGAAGCAGTTGCCTATGGCATTCATGGAAGACTCGATGATTCATTTGAGATTTTCGGAGAAAAATATAATATTATTGACTATGCAGACAGCTTTCCTGTAGAGGGAATGGGATATTTTGGCACCGTATACTGCTTTGTTGTAAACAGTGACGAGTTCATGAGCATGAGTGCATCATCCGAATACGGCAGCAACAGCCTTCAGGGCATCAAATATTCCGTATCTTTCGATATTGACGGTACAAAGGATGAGAAAATAGCATTTACTGATGTAATTTTTGATGAATTGAGTACAATGAAATATAGCTCCGGTGAAAACAACACGAATGATAATCCAAACTATCGCTTTTATGTAGAAAGCAGACAGAGAGTGGAAGATGAAATTTATGCTTTGGATGGAGGATTTTTGTTCCTGGGAATATTTCTCGGCTTCCTGTTCTTGATAGCCACGGTGCTTATTATTTATTACAAGCAAATATCCGAAGGTTACGACGACAGAGAGCGCTATAATATAATGCAAAAAGTAGGAATGAGCCATAAGGAGGTTAAGGATTCTATCAAAAGTCAGATAATCAAGGTGTTCTTCCTTCCGCTGATAATGGCTATAATACACATAGCAGCTGCATTTAAGATGGTTACAAGGCTCTTGGCGATTTTTAACCTGACAAATGTATTGCTTTTCGCAAAATGCACTGCAGCCACCATTGTGGTCTTTGCAATTATATACGGAATCGTATATTCGTTGACAGCAAGAGTTTATTATAAAATTGTAAAATAATATGGTAGTTTCGTTCACCAAAGTATCTGTCAGTCGAAAAAATATGGTTAGAGCATAAAAAAATACCGCCTCTCGTGAGTACGAGAGACGGTATTTTTAATGGGTGTAGTTTAATGTTGATGATTAATATAGTTAAGTACCTGCTGATGGGTCATTAAAATGAGGCATCAGCACATATTATATTAGTTTGTAAACATTTGTGTCCAGTATGGTGTTCCGTTTGAATTTGTAACATAGCCAACGCCTATTTTTGAGAAGTTTGTTGACATTATGTTTGCTTTGTGTCCCNNGACTGATGTGCAAAATAATTGTTATCCGCCATATCCTTTGACTTCGTTCTTGCAACGCTGGAAATTTTTGAATCCAGTGTCAATGCTGACAGACCTGCTTTTTGTCTTTCTACGTTTACAAGTTCTACTACTTTTTGTTCATATGACGAAACGGCTGTGTTGCTGCTTTCTGTTTCCTTAACCGGAGGAGCCGGTGTTACTGTTGTTTCTTTTTCTTTTTCAGGCTGTGTTGGAGCCGTAGTATCTTTCTTTACTTCAGTCTTATTGATTTTCTTGTTCAATAAAGACTGCCAGTCAATTGTGTTTCCGTTTACGGTAACTTTATCTTTAATTTTTGAATTTTCGCATTGGCTTGCATATTTTTGCAGCAAGTTGTTAAAATCATATTTGTTAGCTACCTTTGTACAATTTGTTTCTGCGGCAAAGGCCGGTGTTGCTGAAAGTGCCAATGCTGCGGATAATGTTAATGCTAATACTTTTTTCTTCATAATTTCACTCCTATATAGTCTTTAGATTTTTGAGAAGCAATTGCTTCTTTGGAAATTTTAGAACTTGTTAATGAGCTTTCCGTCATGTTGAAATTATAGCACCGAAAAAATAGCATTAAAACCCACAATAATTTCTCCTTTTGCCAAATGTGTCAAGTATATTACACAATCTTGCAAAAAGAAAAGTTAATTACAATAATATTACAGATACACATTGATATTTAATAAACACTTAAGAAAGTATTAATTAGATTGGGATATTATATGGATTGTTTCAAAAATTTGCACATATGTAACTTATATTGGTATCAGAATAACATCTTGACAATATTATAAATTTATATTATCATTCCTTTAAACATATATTATCATGCTATGAAGGAAACTAAGTAACATTTTGGTTACAAAGAAGAGAGCGGATCGGCCGGTGAGAGACCCGCAGAACAAAATGTGAAATACACTTCCAGAGCAACCGCTTGAAACTGTGGCGGACACCGACCGATACAACGGACAGAGGCATATTGCGAATTAAGGTGGTACCACGGGTTATCTCGTCCTTTAGGGGAGGGATAACTCTTTTTGTAGTATGCGACCGCAGGAAGCAAATACTTTGGTGAACGCATACTGCGTTACCTTAAACACGTGAAGTCTCTGCCGAAGCGTAAGAAAACTATGAAAATAAATTTACGGAGGATTTTTATGAAACAAAATGTTTTTGATGTATTGAGAGAAAGAGGTTATATAGAGCAATGCACTCACGAGGAGGAAATACGTGACTTGCTTGGAAAGGAACCGGTAACATTCTATATAGGCTTTGACCCAACGGCTGACAGCCTTCACATAGGCCATTACATACAGATAATGGTTATGTCAATAATGCAG
>DOON01000295.1:30429-30646 GCA_003514865.1 Clostridiales bacterium | reverse complement strand
TGTAAAGCTGTATAATCCGGAAAGTGAGCCTCCGGTACTGCTTAACGCCGGTGATTATGTCAGGTATGTTTCGGTAAATCAGCAGGAATATGACGAAATACAAAGGAAGGTTCAGGCAGGAAGCTATGAGATAAAAATAATTATTACCGGAGGGAGTGAGCTTCGTGAGTAACATAAAAGTATTGAAAGCAGGATTTTTCACAACGGTCCAGGATAC
>DOON01000295.1:10901-30405 GCA_003514865.1 Clostridiales bacterium | reverse complement strand
CTGTTGCGGGAGTTATGGACAGCTTTTCATACAGAGTAGCAAACTGCCTTGTGGGAAATGATGAGAAGGAAGCGGTTCTCGAAGCTGCCTTTTTAGGGCCTGAGCTGGAATTTCAGGAAGAAATGGTTGTTGCCATAACAGGTGCGGATATGAGACCAAGGCTCAACGGAAAAGAGATTCCTATGTGGGAAAGCTTTAAGGCTGCGAAGGGTGATAAGCTGTTCCTCGGAGGAATTGTGAAGGGATTAAGAACATATATAGCCTTTGGCGGGGAAATATGTGTTGAAGAGGTAAATAGCAGCAAATCTACATTTGTTAAGTCAGGGATAGGCGGATATAAGGGAAGAAAGCTCATGGATAATGATTTTCTTGAGATAAAGGTATCGGCAGCAGCAGTTTCGGGCAGACGAATGGAACAGAAATATATTTCCGAATATAAACCCAAAAATAAAATAAGGGCAGTCCTGGGTCCGCAGGACGATTATTTCACAGAAGAAGGGATAAATGCATTTTTCAGTACTTCCGGCTACAAGATAACGAAGGAAGCGGACAGAATGGGATACAGGCTTGAAGGGGAAGCAATTTCACACAAGGATAAGGCAGACATCATTTCCGACGGTGCGACCTTCGGAGCTGTGCAGGTTCCGGCTAACGGACAGCCTATCATACTTATGGCAGACAGACAGACAACCGGAGGGTATACAAAAATTGCTGCCGTAATTTCAACAGATCTACCTGTTCTTGCACAGATGAGTCCGGGAAATGAAATTATATTTGAAAAAGTAACGCTTAAGGAAGCTCATGGCATATATCGGGAATACGAAAGAAAATTTGCTGAAATTAAAGCGCAGATTTGTTCTTCTGATAAAAAATATGAATTCATAGGTCCTTCAAAAAAAATGAGATTAGTTGTACTCGGTATTGAATATATAGCGGATGTCCAAAGAGTTGAATAATCAGGGCGTGGGGCTTGCAAAAGCCCCTCAGCCTGCTGAAAAGGCCAGCCTGCTGGTCTACACTTTGCAGAGCGAGCTTTTTCAGTAGACTATCTTAATTTTCAAAAAGCTTTTATTAATAAAAGCTTCCTAAAATTTCAATGGGCTTGTCTATCAGTTCCTTTATCATAGGGACAAATTTTTCCTCAGCAGTTATAAGGCAGCTGCATGAGGGACCTCCGGATTTTGTCAAATCTACCGAGATGTTTTTTTTATAATTGATATCAAGAGAATTGTAGCTGCATAAATCCGCCAGCTCTGCGTTAATACCCCGTGAGCCCACGGGAAGCATCTCTGAGATATAATCACAAAGATATAATTTTTCGTAATCTTCAATATCCAGAATTTTATCCGGGTTGTTTATGACGTCATTACCTACAAGGGGCAGGCCTGCAAGAATGCATACATGATTTTTGAAGGTTTTTTTATACTTCAGTTTATCCTTGTCACACATACCTATGCAAGTGATGCCCATTGAGGTCTGAACAGTTTTAATATTTTCCTCCGTACTACCGGTCAGGTGAACTTTTGTGGTTTTAAGTTTTGATAAAACATCTTTAAACCCCTCTATGAGCTGTCTTCCTGTGTTGTCCATTTCTACAGCCAGACCGTCGGCCAGTATAAAAGGTGTAAAACCCATGCACATGAGCTCTGCAAGAACAACTTTGCCCGTATGGTAAGCCGTGAGCTGCGGAGTAGCCTTTACCACATCGTGCTCTTTCAAGCCTATTCCTCCGCATGAGTCGCAGGCAATTCCAAGATATCTGTTTTCATCAAAATCTATAACTGTAAGGTCTCTCAGTTGCTTTATATTCATAAATGTCTCCTTGGGTAATTATAATTCATTTTACCATATATAAAGAAACTTTGCAGGAAAAGGGATGTTAAAAAATTTTAACAAATTCAATTTCTCTCTGGGAGGCAGTATATTACATAAAAATCTAATGTTCGATAATTTAATACAAAAAATAAAAAATATTAAAATCTGAAACTTTTTCGGAAAAAGTTACGTCTAATATATAAAAGGGAAAATTCTGAGGAAATTATGGATAAGATATTATTGCTCATATGCCTGATGGCGATTGTAGGGTCAACTTTGTATATGCTTTACAGCACTATAAGATACTATACAGACAAATTGTAACGAGGCGTAGTCCCCCCACAGTTTTTTACGCCTCGTAGCAGTTTGGATTATTAATTGTGATGCAACCTTTATTTATGCCGAATGTGCGGAAATTCTAAAATACAATGTTATTGTGCATTGTATTTTTTTATGATATAATTTTAGAAAATTACCATATGAGGACAGGTGGTCAGAGTTGTCACATCAAGCCATATACAGAAAATTTCGTCCCAAGATATTTGATGACGNNAAATCAGATATTGTCGGATAATATCGCCCATGCGTATCTGTTCAGCGGAATCAGAGGAACCGGCAAGACATCAACCGCAAAAATATTCTCAAGAGCCGTGAACTGTCTTGACAACCACGATGGAAATCCGTGCAACCAGTGCGAAATATGCAGAAGCATACTGGATGAAACGAACATGGATGTCATAGAGATGGATGCTGCTTCAAACAACGGAGTAGAGGATATAAGAGAGCTTAGAGATAAGGTAAAATTCCTTCCTGTAAAGAGCAGGTACAAGGTTTATATCATTGACGAGGTTCACATGCTTTCCAAAGGCGCCTTCAATGCACTTCTCAAAACTCTTGAGGAGCCGCCGGAGCACTTGTTGTTCATACTTGCCACAACAGAGCCCCAGAAGATACCGGCTACAATATTGTCAAGATGCCAGAGATTTGATTTAAAAAGAATTAATNNGGCATAGGATACGAGGAAAAAGCCTTGAAGCTCATTGCCGCCAATTCCGAGGGTGCCATGAGGGACGCTCAGAGCATACTTGACAGGTGTCTGGCCTTTAATGATGATAGAATTGATTACGATACTGTAATAAACCTGCTTGGAACGGTTAATTATCAGGTGGTGCTTGAGGCAGCTGGATATATTCTGGACAGGGATATTAAGAATGCCATGGTAATAGTTGATAATATACTGAACATGGGCAAGGAGATCACATTTTTTCTTGATGAGCTAATAATATGCTTCAGAAATATGCTTATTATAAAAACCACTAAGTCAACGGAAAATATATTGAGGATTTCCGAGGACGAGGCGGAGGCGCTCAAAGGAGCAAGCGATAGAGCAAGCGTTGATGAGCTTGTGGGCATAATTGAAGCTCTTTCTACCGCTCAGTCAGAATGCAAGCGAGCGCTGAATCCAAGGGTGCTTTTGGAAACAAAGCTTATTAAAATGCTTCATGCTGTCAATAGTTTGAATATTGAGGCGCTTGTCAACAGGGTAGCAGAGCTTGAAGATAAAATTAAAAATAACAGCTTCACCAATGTTGCACAGCAGCCTGTATCTGACGTGAGGAAGCCTGCAGTAAAAACTGAAAAACCCGTGACAAGACCTGTGAAAGCTCCGGAGAGTGAAGTGCCTGTTCAGAGGGTGAAGCAGTTTGAAAACAAAAGTGATGAAGCCATTTTCAATGCGGTAATAAACGGATGGCAGAATATACTCAGGACAGTAAGAAGTGAAAATGCTGGATTGCAGGCAATTATCAGGGAATCAAAGTTATCCGAGGTGGTAAATAAAAAACTGATATTTGAATTTGACCCCAAGTTCACATTCCATATCAGCGCCGCAAATCAGCCTAAGAACAGACAAAAGTTCAAGGAAGTGCTTGACGGATTTTTAAGTGAAAATTGCGAAGTTGAATTTATTATGAAGAAGGAAGAAAATTCAGCGAAGCCGAAACAAACTATAGAAGATGTATATGAGGATGTAATCAGCCAATTTGGCGAAGAAATAGTTGAATTTAAGCAGGAGGATTAAAATGAGTAAAGGCAGAAGAATGCCAATGGGAATGCCCGGCGGCGGAAATATGAACAACATGATGAAGNNGAAAAAATGCAGAAGCAGATGGAGGATATGCAGACAGAGCTTGAGCAAAAGGAAGTAGAAGCAACTGCAGGCGGAGGAGCTGTGCTGGTTAAGGTAACAGGCAAGAAAGCGCTGCTGGAGGTTAAAATAGATCCTGAGGTAGTTGACAAGGATGATGTGGAAATGCTAGAGGACATGATAGTTGCAGCTATAAACGAGGCATTCGGAAAAGCTGACGAAATGATGGAAAATGAAATGAAAAAGGTTACAGGCGGAGTAAACATTCCAGGGTTATTCTAATGGAGCACTATACACCACCCATTACCAAGCTTATAGAGGAGCTTACCAAGCTTCCGGGAATAGGAAGAAAGTCGGCTCAGCGTCTTGCATTTCATATTTTGGACATGAAGGGCAATGATGTGGTTGAGCTTGCAAAGGCAATAGTCAACGCAAAAAAGCTCACCAGACACTGCGGGACCTGCGGCAATCTCACAGAAGGAGATACCTGCAGCATCTGCAACAATATTAAAAGGGACCATTCAACCATATGCGTTGTTGAGGATGTGCGTGATATCTCGGCAATGGAGCGCACAAAGGAATACAGGGGAGTATACCACGTGCTTCACGGCACCATATCACCCCTTGAAGGCATTGGCCCCGATGACATCAACATAAAGAATCTCATTACAAGGCTGAACTCGGAAGTAACCGAGGTTATCTTAGCCACGAACCCCACTATCGAAGGTGAGGCCACAGCCGTGTATATATCCCGGCTCATAAAGCCCATGGGTATCAAGACAACCCGAATAGCCCACGGCATCCCCGTAGGTGGAGACATCGAATACGCCGACGAGGTAACTCTTATGAGAGCCATGGAAGGCAGAAGAGAGATGTAAACATGAAATAAAAAGGTGTATTCATCCATATAAACTTTATCAACCGACACAAATAGTTCATCAATAGGCAAATAAAGTTCATCAACGACCAGTAGAAAAGTGCATTTTTTCATGCATTTTCTACTGGTTTTTTATCTTTTATCTTCATTTTATAATAATTAAAATGTTTAATAATATTTACCGGATTAACAAAATATGGTACACTATTGATTGATACGTATTTCTATTAATTGAAAGAAAGAACGCATAGAGTGAATATTATGACTTTACAAATTTGCAACTGATTATAAGATTAGCTTGAACTGTTTTTTTATTGCGACTGGGAGAAAAATGAATACAAAGATATCATTCAAAAAAGGGGGACTTATGGAAACTATAAGAGTTGCAGATATTAATGATAGGTATGACATTGAAAAACTAATAAAAGTAATGTTAGGTGATGAAAATGCAGATGAAGTAGCAAGGTCATTAGCAGATAGTTTTTTAATGAATAGTGAATCATACATAGTATATGTAATTGAAGTTCTAAATTTGGTGAAGGGTTTTTGTGTTATAAAATTTAATCCGTTTGAAGGTGGAAACGGAATTGTAGAATTTGTATTTTTAGGAATTGACACTGAGAATAAGAGGACTGGACTTGGAACTAAATTAGTACAATATTTAGAGCGGATTTTAAAAGAAAAGGGTGTAAGAAAAATATATGTGAAAACTAGTGTAAGAAATAAACCTGCCATTTGCTTCTGGATAATGCAGGACTATAAATTTGAGGCAAGGATGTTAGACTTCAGTTTAGAGTCACATGATGATTATTATTTGGGTAAGGAGATTTAAAGTATGCTGATACGTTAAATTTATATAAAGGTCACAAAGAAAAATTCAAATAATTATAATAACAGGGGGAGAGATGGCTGATGATAGTAGATTAATTACATCACGTTTAGCAGATGTTGATATAAAGTGTGAAATTATTAAATAATAAAAGTTCATATAAAGCAAATAAAAAAGAGAGGAAGCAGTTTCTGGGCGAAAGGTATATTAATAATGAGGCTAAAAAGAACAGCGTTATATATTATTATTGTATATTTGTTTNNTTTGTTTGTTGTTGTTGTTTTTAATAATTATTTAAAACCTTACAGGCTAGGAGGAAATGAAGAATTAACAATTGCCAGATGGAATTATGCTTTAGATGAAATAGAACAAAATAAAACAAAGGTTTCTTATAGTGTTTTTTTGACTAATAAAACCAAAGGCAATATTTTCATAAGGACTCTTAAACCGGAATATAAAATTGAAATATTAAATGATATAGAATATGATAATGTTATTATTGTTAGTAAAGAAATAATGCCTAAGGAGGTGTTGGAAATTAATTGGGATATAATTATCAATAAAAATGGATCAACGATTAAAGATATTAAAGCATTTTTAGCAAGTATTAGATTGAACGCCACAGTAAAAGGTGAAAAAGTTATAAATCATGATTTAATTGCTACCTTTAGTCCATGACCGATTTTTGCCAGTTTGTATGTGAGAATCTCGCGTGTGATTTTCATTCCTGATGAAGGAACAAGGGCCGTGTATGACAGAAATTTCAGGGTTTTCAAGAGGCTTTACAGCTGTAATAAAAAAAGCTTTAAGGATTTACATTTGGAGATTGAGGTGGTTAGAAATGAACTTTCACAGTTTAGTTGAAAAGCAGAGAAATTATTTCGAGCAGGGCAGCACCAGAAGCCCGGAGTTCAGAATATCAATGCTACGTAAATTACAAAGCGCGGTAAGAAACAATGAAGTCTTATTTAACGAGGCTATGAAAGAGGATATGAATTTATGTCCTTCGGAAGCTTATATCAGAGAGACGGGGATGGTTTTGGAAGAGCTGAGCTTTCATATCCGCCATCTGTCCGGATGGATGAGGGATAAAAGGGTTCCCACACCCATTGCGCAGTTTCCCGCCAAATCATTCATATCTCCGGAACCCTACGGAGTTGCACTGATTATGTCTCCATGGAATTATCCCATACAATTGTGTCTTGAACCGTTGATCGGTGCTATTTCTACCGGGTGCACCGCTGTGGTTAAGCCCTCCGCATATGCTCCTGCCACCAGCCATGCAATTGCCCAGGTTCTGAGGGATGTATATCCCGAAGAATATGTAGCCGTTGTAGAAGGAGGCAGAGAGCAGAATACCGCATTGCTTGAGGAAAAGTTTGATTATATATTTTTTACAGGAAGCCCCGCGGTAGGTCGTCTTGTAATGGAGAGTGCGGCAAGACATCTTACACCAATAACACTGGAGCTTGGCGGGAAAAGCCCGGTTATTGTAGATAAGACGGCAAATATCAAGGTTGCGGCTCGTCGTATTGCATTCGGAAAGGTATTAAATGCAGGGCAGACATGTGTGGAACCGGACTATTTATTTATTCACGAGGATGTAAAGGATAAGTTCATGAAGTGGTACCGGTCTGCTTTACAAGAATTTTTTCCTGACGGAACAATGACGGATATGAATACAATAATAAACGATAAACATTTTGAGCGAGTATCCGGATTATTGGGGAGCGGAAAAATTGTTTTGGGTGGAAAAGTCGATCGGGAACGGAGGTTCGTGGAGCCGGCTTTGCTGGATGAAGTAAGCCTTGATTCACCCATTATGCAGGAAGAGATATTCGGCCCCATTCTTCCCATGATTCCCTACACCGATATATGTGAATGCACCGATTATATTGTGAAACACCCGAAGCCAGGCGCATTGTACCTTTTTACCGAAGACTCCTCCGTTGAAAAACATGTATTAAATAAGTGCTCCTTCGGTGGAGGGTGTATTAATGACACCATTATTCACATTGCAACCTCGAACATGGGTTTCGGAGGCGTAGGGAATTCCGGCATGGGAAGCTATCACGGAAAAAAGAGCTTCGATACCTTTACTCATTACAGGAGTATTGTCAAGAAGGCCAGCTGGCTTGACCTTCCAATTCGTTACAGACCATATTCAAAGACGAAGGATAAGATGCTGCGCTTTTTCTTGAAATAAGGCGAAACAACTAAAAGAGAACGGTGCAGAAACCGAGAGAATCTGCACCGTTAATTCATCATATGAAATCCAGGAAATTTATAAAAGTTCGAAATATATTAACTGATTCAAGCATTTATCTGACTGCTAAAATAGTCTGCCTAATATCTCTTTTTCTGCGAATAGAGCAGTGGCTCCGCCTGTGTGGAGGAATACCACATTACTGCCCTGTTTGATTTTTCCGGTTCGTGCATCGTGAATCAATCCTGACAGTGCCTTGCCGCTATATACAGGGTCTGTGAGTATACCTTCTTTTTTCGCAAGCAGCTTAATGGCTTCGATGGCTCCTTCATTGGGCTGCTCGTATCCAGGGGCATAGAAACCAGTATCGATCTGGAAATCCGATACATCTACCAGGGGAGCCGCGCCTATATATTTCAGTGCTTCATTTGCCAGTTCAGTCTTGTAAGGAATATAATTATTATCTGTATCAAGGACCGCCATTGATTTTATAATCGTATCGGCGCCAAGCAGCTTTTTACCGGCTACAAGACCCGCCATTGTTCCTCCTGAGCCTGTGGCATGGTACAGATAGTCGAAATTTATTCCCATTTGTTGCGCCTGCTCATATAATTCCACAAAGCCCGAAATATATCCTGCTGTTCCTATCTCGCTTGCTCCTCCCATGGGGATGTTGTAGCATTTATGGCCTGCTTCTTCCAGATGTTTAATATGCTCGGAGCCAAGGAGGAGAGAGCGCTTGTCCGCCTTAGTGAAGCTCTCACCTTTTTCGGGGCTTACAATATGTATCTCTGCATCAAATATTTTATCCAGCAAAAGATTTGCTTTTACATCATTTTCATCCGGCTCAACCACGGCAACCAAGTAAAGAACAGGTTTCAGATTATGGGAAGAAGCTGCCCACACTGTTTGCATGGCGTGGTTTGATTGTGTTGCACCATATGTAAACACATATTCGCTTTTTTGGTGAATTGCCTCACCTATTAAAAATTCTAATTTTCTTGTTTTGTTTCCGCCGAACAGGTTCTTTCCTGTATAATCGTCGCGCTTGATAAAAAGGTTAATCCCCAGCATGCTTGATAAATTTTCTAATTTATGCAGCGGTGTCGGAAAAAATCCAAGCTCAACCCTGGGAACTGAAGATATGAGCTTTTTTGCTTCCTCAATACTTATTGACATAGTATCCTCCTTGTTGAATAGCATATATTATTGAATTTTCAACTTGTGTTTTTTTAAGAATAACATAAATATATATAATTGTAAATTTGATTTTATTAATCAAATATCTGCGTCTACATTTACAGATCAGAGGTTATATATTATCAAATGTTATTTGGGTTATCACGAAAGCTCCGTTTTATCATAAGATATAATCATGTGATACTCTATAAGGAGGAGTAATATGGGATTAAAATATACCATATTGGGCGGAGATAAGAGAAGTCTGGAGCTTGGAAATTTACTGATAAAAGACGGAAATGATGTTTGCATTTTCGGGTTTGACAGGATGGACCGGTATAATGATGAATCAGCTAACCTAAAAGAAGCAGTTGAATATGCTAATGTTATTATTGGTCCATTGCCTTTTTCCACAGACAATGTAAATGTAAATGCCCCATATGCAAATGAAGCAATTCAAATCGATGCGGTATTTGACCTCATGTCTGAAAATCAGGCGCTTATTGGCGGAAAATTCAGCATGGAGCACGAAAAAAAGCTAAAGAATAAGAGGCTTAAATCAGCGGATTATTTTAAAAGAGAAGAAATGCAAGTCCTTAACGCAGTACCGACAGCCGAGGGGGCCATTCAAATTGCAATGGAGGAAACGCCTTTCACCATTCATAATTCAAATATTATGGTTTTAGGATATGGGAGAATTGGAAAGGTTTTATCAAAGATGCTGCATGGAATCGGAGCAAATGTGCATGTGGAAGCAAGAAGCTGCAGTGACCTTGCATGGATAAGGAACAACGGGTATATTTCAGTATGCCCAAAAGAGCTAAAGGAATATTTACCAAGGATGAACGTTGTTTTTAACACCATACCTCAGATAATATTAGATAGGGAGTTATTAAGGCGCATTGATAGTAATTGCACAGTGATTGACTTAGCATCAAAACCGGGCGGAGTTGATTTTGAAGCTGCCGGGGAGCTGGGAATAAAGGCTGTCAGTGCTTTAGGCCTTCCGGGAAAGGCGGCGCCGGTAACTGCTGCTATGGCAATTAAGGATACAATCTACAATATTATAGAGGAGTTGGATGTATAAATATGTCAGTAGAAGGATTAAAAATAGGTTTTGCATTAACAGGCTCATCCTGCAATTACAGCAATGTATTTCCGGTAATCGAGGATTTGGCAAGAAAGGGCGCAGATATTTATCCAATAATGTCGCATTCGGCAGATACCTTTGATACAAGATTTGGTACAGCAGAAGAATGGAAAAACAAATTAAAGATTATTACAGGTAAGGAATTAATAAAGACCATAGTTGAGGCTGAGCCTGTGGGACCCAAATTAAATCTTGATGTTATTGTAGTTGCTCCATGTACAGGTAATACGGCGGCGGAGCTTGCAAATGCAATAACTGATACTACAGTAACCATGGCTTGCAAGGCACATTTAAGAAATCAAAAACCTTTAGTATTGGCTATAGCGACAAATGACGGACTTGGAGCCAATGCTAAAAATATAGGACTATTGCTGAATACAAAAAATATTTACTTCGTGCCTTTTGGTCAGGACGATGCGGTAAATAAACCAAATTCCCTAATATCTAAATTTGGTAAAATTGAAGAAACAATAGAAGCAGCAATATTAGGTAAACAACTTCAGCCTTTATTAGTATAACAATCAATGGTGCAGATTCCTCAGAATCTGCACCATTGATTTATTGGATGAAGTTTGAATATAATTTTTGTAAAAACTCATTTAGCATTTCATTTTTAACTGTTATAGATGCATTATAATCGAAGTATTCCATATTAATTAAGTGTTCTTTTTCATCCGACAAGAATTTATCCAGTTCTTCCTTGATTTCATCTCTATATTCACTATTGAAAATAAAGGATATGACTGAATTGTTTTCTTGTTTTTTTACTCCGAAGCCTATTACTTTTAAGCCGCTTTTATCATTGGAAATAAGTGTGCCCGGTTCATCCGTAAATGTTGAAAGGATTCTTACAGGTATATTGTGCTGTTTCCCCAGCAGAACAGCATTTGGATGAATTACGCCTGCTCCGTTAATTGCCATTCTATACATATCATCATAGGAAATTTTTTTAATATATCTGGCATTTGGTATTAATCGCGGGTCGGTAACGGCAACTCCGGGTACATCGGTAAATATATCCACTCTTTCGGCATTTAAAGCTCCACCAAGTGCAACAGCCGTCGTATCACTGCCTCCTCTGCCGAGGGTAGTTATTTCCAGATTTTCCGTAGCTCCTTGAAATCCTGCAACTACTGCAATTTTATTTTTGTTTAGATATTCTTCAATTTTATTTGTATTGATTTGTATTATTTTACCCGAATTAAAGTTATCATCTGTAATTATCCCTGCTTGGAATCCTGTTAAGGCCTCTGAGGGCAATCCTTCACTTTCTACCAGATGGGCTGCAAGAGCCGCAGAAATTGTTTCTCCAACTGACATAATAAGGTCCTTTTTCTTCGGATCTATTGCGGAGCCTATATTTTCTAATTGATTTATTAAAGTATCTGTGGCGTAGGGGTCTCCTCTTCTGCCCATTGCTGATACCACTACAACAAGCTTGCTGCCGGCTTGTGCTTCTTTTTTTACTTGTTTAAGAAAATTACTTTGATTATTTAAATTTCTCAGGGAAGTTCCTCCGAACTTCTGAATTATGATGCTCATCACTGCCTCCTGATTAGGTCCTGCTCAATAAGTGATTCGGCTATCTGAACAGCATTTAATGCCGCGCCTTTTCTCAGATTATCTGCTACAATCCACATATTAAGCCCATTTTTAACGGTAAAATCACGTCTGATGCGGCCAACAAAGACGTCACTGGTATCTTTTGAAAACAAAGGCATGGGATACAGCTTTTCCTCAGGTTTGTCTAATACTGTAATCCCCGGGAAATTTTCAAGAAGCTCTCTGATTTCATCAATATCAAAAGATAATTCCGTCTCAATATTTACTGATTCAGAGTGCCCTCTGAATACAGGTATTCTGACTGTTGTAGATGTCACCTGAATTTTTTTATCTAAAATTTTATGTGTTTCATCGATCATTTTCATTTCTTCTTTTGTGTATCCATTATCAAGAAATGCGTCAATATGGGGAAGGGTATTAAATAAAATCTGATACGGATATACCGAGTGCTTTATTTCGTTTTTATCAGCATAATTCCTTGTTTGTTCATCAAGCTCATCAATTGCATTTTTGCCGGTGCCGGAAACGGATTGATAGGTGGATACCACTATTCTTTTTATATGATATTTATCATGTATTGGTTTCAGAGGGACCAGCATTTGTATAGTAGAGCAGTTTGGATTTGATATGAGTCCGTTATGACTTTTTAAACTTTCAGGATTAACTTCAGGAACTACCAGGGGAATACTGTAATCCATCCTAAAGGCACTGCTATTGTCTATGACAACAGCTCCTTCTTCAATTGCTATGGGGGCTAAGCTTTTGCTTATTTCGGCATCCACACAGAAGAATGCAATATCAACATCCTTAAATGCCCCCTTGCAAGCTTCTTTGGTATATAATATTTCATCCTTAAATCCCACTTCTCGCCCTTCATTAGCGGCTGTGCCTAATAACTTAACAGATTTAACAGGAAATTGCCGTTCAATGAGAATTTTTGCAAGCTCCTTGCCTACAGCTCCCATAGCTCCTACGATTGCTACGTTATAATCGTCCAAAATCAACTCCTCCTTAAATTTTCTAAGATTACCTCAGTAATCAGATGCTTTTATTTTATTCAGCAGACCTCTTTTTTGTTAGCAATATACCGATCTATTTCATAAAATGGATTACAATATTTTGAAGGGAGAAATAATATGGTTGAATGGGGAAGATTGATAACCGCTATGGTGACACCTTTTGATGATGAGCTTAATGTTGATTACGATTCTGCCGGTTCACTTGCGGTTAAATTAGTTGAGGAGGGAAANNACCGGAGAAGCTCCGACCCTGACGGATGACGAAAAAATAAATTTATACAAGGTTGTAAAGAAATGTGTGGATGTACCTGTAATTGCAGGCGTAGGTACAAATAATACGAGGACTACAATAGAAAATGCAAAGGCGGCGCAAGAGGCGGGGGTTGACGGGCTTCTCGTAGTTACCCCGTATTACAATAAACCTGATCAGGATTCTCTTTATTGTCACTTTAAGGAAGTTGCAGATTCTGTTGATTTACCGATTATGCTGTATAATGTGCCTGGAAGAACCGGGTGCAATATATTGCCAGAAACGGTAGAAAAACTTGCTCAAATTGATAATATAGTCGCCTTGAAGGAGGCCGGAGGAAACATAATTCAGTTTGCCGAAATAATAAAGCGCGTTCCTGAGGATTTTTTGGTTTATTCAGGGGATGATTCAATGCTGCTTCCTGCAATGTCAGTAGGCTGCTATGGAATAGTAAGTGTAGCCGCTCATGTAGTGGGACCTGAAATGAAGGAAATGATAGATGCCTTTGTATCCAGGGATACTGAAAGGGCAAAGGAAATACATCTCAAGCTATTTGATATCTTTAAGGACTTATTTATAATATCAAACCCAATTCCCGTAAAGGCAGCATTAAATCTGACCGGGGTTCAGGCAGGAGGATTAAGGCTTCCATTAACCAAGGCAAAAGAAAAGGTATTAGAGGTTTTAAGGGAAGATTTAAAGGACTTAGGAAAGATATAGATACCCCATTTGCAAAAATAGAAAATTTCTTTCTCCGAGCATGAGCTAAATATATTTGTAAATTTGATTTTAATATAATATAATCATGATAATAGTTCAAATATAAACAAGTCGGAGGAAAAATGAAAATATTAGTATTGTCGGGCAGTCCGCATTTGCATGGAACAACGTCATATTTAGCCGATAAGTTCTCGGAAGGAGCTCATGAGGCCGGAAATGAAGTTATTCGTTTTGATGTTGCCAAATTAANNGTATTCATCCGTGTACAGGATGCGACCATTGCCGAAGAAATGATGAAAAGTGTGTATTTGATGATGACATGTCGCAGATTTATCCAAGGTTGTTGGAGGCTGATGCGGTTGTGCTGGTTTCTCCGCTGTATTACTTTGGAATGACGGCGCAGCTTAAGGCGGTCATCGACAGGTTTTATGCTATAAATTCATCTCTGCGCAAACAGCCAAAAAAGCTGCTTTTAATAGGGGCTGGAGGAGATGAAGAAGACTGGGCAATGAGTGCTTTGAAATCTCATTACAGCACAGTCTGTAGCTACCTTGGTTGGAGTGAAAGCGGTACGGTGCTGGCACTTGGAGCTGAAACAAGAGAAGACGTTGAAAACGGCATCTATGCCGAAGCAGCGAAAAAAATGGGAAGAGAAATATAATAATACACCTCCATGTCTTATAGGGACATGGAGGTGTTGTGTTATATTTTAAATTTTAATATTAATTCCTGAAGACTTTTTGCCAGAGTAGTCAGACTTTCGCTTGTTGCGGAAATTTGCTCTGCCGAAGCGGCCTGTTCTTCTATGGAGGCGGTTGCCTGCTCTGTAGCTGCCGCGTTTTCTTCTGCAATTGCCGAAAGATTTTCCATGCTTGCAAGAATTTGTTCCTTCATGGAATCCATTTTTTCACCGGCAATATTCAGGTAATTTACAGTACCTTCTGTTTCTTTCATAGCATTAGCTATAAGCTGGTACTTATCCCTGCTGTTTACGACGCTTTTTGTCTGTTCACCCACTATGGCGGACAATCTTTCCATTGTCTTAACGGCATTTTGTGAATTAAGCTGCAGCTCGCTTACCACTGCATCTATTTCCTTTGTTGACTCAGAGGATTGCAGTGCCAGATTTTTAATTTCTTCCGCGACTACTGCAAAGCCCTTACCTGCGCTTCCTGCTCTTGCTGCTTCTATTGCTGCGTTGAGTGCCAGCAAATTGGTCTGCTGTGCAATTGACGATATCACATTGCTGGCCTGTCCTATTTTAATTGAGCTGTCATTTGTCTGGATTATTACATTGTGGATTTCCTTGTTTGCCTCATTGCTTTCTTCAGTTATGCTGTACAGTGTGTTGATTTCCTTAAGGCCTTCATTTACAACATCACTTACCTTGCCGGTCTGAGAATTCAGATTGTTCATATATACCTGATCTTCCTCTATAACCATGCCCAGCTCGTTGGCGTTTATTGAGCCCTCCTGGGTGCTTTGCGCCTGATCTGATGCGCCCTTTGATATTTCTTCTATTGTGCTGGATATTTCAACGGCAGCTGCAGCCGACTGATGAGATTGGGCGGATATTTCTTCTGATGCTCTCAGTACCTGTGATGATGTATCCGTAATTTCTGCAATAATATTTTTAAGGCTGTCTATTATAACCTGAAGCGCATTGGCGAGGTCTCCTATTTCGTCCTTTCTTTTTCTGTACTTCTTAGGAAGATCCTCCGTCAAATTCAATTCAGCAATTTTCTTAGAATGCTGTATGGATTTTATAATCGGATTTGTAATTGAACTTCCAAGTATATAAACCAGCACAATACTTGCTGCAAGCACAATGTAGAGTACATTTGTTATGGCCTCTTGAAGTCTGGGAATTGATGCAAGAACCTCATTTTCATTTGCAGTTATAACAAACATCCATTCGCTTCCTTCTATGGGAGAATAACCTGCATACAATGGGTTTCCGTTGAAAACGTAGCTGCTGACACCGCGCTTTTCCTTCAGTACCTTTTCAAACAGTCTTGCTGTGGAGCTCATGCTTTCGTCATTTTCAGCAGCCTGTATGGGGTTGAATTGCTCCATTACCATATCTCTGCTGGGGTGCGCAACCACGGTACCGCTTAAATTTATCATGTATCCGTATCCGCTATCTCCAAATCCCGTGTCGTCAACAATAAGGCTTAGGGCATTACCGTCTCTTCGCCCTATTAATACACCCACAACCTTGCCATCCTTTTCAATTGGTGCAGCATACATTAATACAATAGAATTTGTTACTCTGCTCAATATGAGGTCAGATACGTTGGCTTCTCCGGCAAATGCTTTTTTCACATATGCCCTGTCCCCCAATTCACTTGTTGTGCCATCTGTGTAGCGCGCGACACCGTCAGGATATACCACGGCAACGGCTAAAAAGTTTGTTTTTTTAAGCTGATTTTCCAGTATGGGCTGTTGTATTTCCCAATCCATGGAATCAATTCCAGGGGTGGCAGCCATCATGCTGAGCACTTCTCTCTGGGTTTGTATTCTGCTTTCAGATAATTTCGCAGCATCTTCAGCTAATGTAATAAGAGATCTTTCTGCCTCCTCCGTTAAGGCTTCACTTGCCCTCTGTATTGAAATAAACCCTAATGCAGTTGAAGAAGCAAGTATTAATATGGTAAAAAAGAGAATTAGTTTCAATTTAATGCTACTCAATTTAATTTTTTTCATTTTTCCTCCGATTTTAAATAAATATAATATTTCCAAAGCAATGATGCTAATTTGCTGCTACATAACTGCAGACAAGGTTATTTACACTCCGTAAACTTAAATCTTTTTTCCTGATATAATAAGTTTTCAGTATCTGTCGCTGTCAGCGGCTTGCTGAATATGAATCCTTGACCCAGCTGGCAGCCCAGATACTTAAGCTGACAAAGCTGCTCGCATGTTTCGATTCCTTCGGCGACTGTTACAAGATTCAGGCTTTTAGCCATGGCGATAATCGATTTGACAAGATTTTGCCTTCTGGCTCCGTTTACTAAATCATCGACAAATATTTTATCAATCTTCAGCTTGTCTAGTTCAAAGATGTCCAATTGTCCGAGTGAAGAGAAACCTGTTCCGAAATCGTCCATAGATATTTTTATTCCGTTTTGTTTCAACTCCTTTATATTACTGACAATTTGCGCTATGTCTCCTGATGACACGCTTTCAGTTATTTCAAATTCAATCAGCCCCGGATTTATATTTTCACCATTGATTATGTCCATGGCAGTTTTCGAAAAATTAGGCTGCTCTAACTGCTTAACGGAAAGATTTATTGATATGGGAAAAAGTCTGTATCCTTTGTCTTTCCAGATGTGCATCTGTCTGCATACCTCTTTTATAACCCATTCGCCGATAACAATTATCTGACCGGTTTTTTCAGCTATGGATATGAATANNTCAGGCGGGATGTCTCCCAGTACAGGGCTGCGCCACCTCAGCAATGCCTCGGCCCCGGCGATTTTAACGTCCTCTATATCAAAAATGGGTTGAAAGCACACCGTCAATTCATTATTGGAAAGCGCGCCAAACAAGTAATTAGCCAAATAAAATTTTTCTTCGGTTTCCTTTGAAAGATTATTTGAATAGAAGCATATCCTGCTGCTTAATTCGCTTTTGGAATGATTCATTGCGGCATTTGCAAAACGCATTAAATTTTCGGAACTTTTTCCGTCTTCAGGAAATACACAGATTCCAACATTGAATTTGAGATATATTTCTGTATTTGAAACTATATAGGGAATTTCCAACTGATAAAGCATCATTTCAGCAAAATACAGCAGCTCACTTTTATCTACTAAGGTGCTCAGAAGAGCAAATTCATCACCGTCAACTCTTGATATCATACACTGTGCACATGATGCCGCCATTCTGTCGGATACAGCAATGAGCAATCTGTCTCCGACGCTGTGACCCAAAGAATCGTTGATATCTTTGAAGCTGTCAATATCAATTGCGATGACGGAAAATTGGTGGTTAAAATTCTCGCAGGTTACAATATGCCTTTCCATCGCTTCCAGGAAATGATGCCTGTTATAAAGGCCTGTCAGGGCGTCTTTCTGCTGCAGCTCAATCATCCTTTTATCAAGTTTCTTTTTTTCAGAGAGATCCTTCATAATACCCACATAATGAGTTATTTCTTCCTGTTCGTTTTTAATACTGCTTATTGACATCCATGCAGAATAGGTATAACCGTTTTTATTTGTATTCCAGACTTCTCCCTTCCATGATTCATAATAAACAACATGATTCCGTATATCGTTAAATTCATCACTGTAAATACCGGATTCTAAGATATTGGTTTTCGGAATAATCAAATCTTCGGAAGTATAACCAGTTATATCAGTGAAAGCATTGTTTATCCATTCCACGTTGCCGTTTTTGTCGGTTATAAAAACTCCCTCAGTATTTTTCTCCAGAATTTTTTTGAACAGATTAAGCTGCCGCTCATTATTTTTCTTGTCAGATACATCAATGTATAAAATATAAACTCCGACCACCGTCTGGCGGTGGATTACGGGATGTCCCATTATTTCAACATATACTGCGCTTCCGTCCTTGCGCTTCCTCTCCCCCTCAAGCTTAAGTCCGTGACCCTTGTATATTTTTTCAACGTTCTTGTCGACTTGTTTCCTGTGGTGCTCAAAAGATATCAGGCTGCTGATAAATTTTCCTCTGGCTTCAGTCAGACTGTATTGAAACATTTTTTTAAAATTGTCATTGATATCAACTATCTTCTGATCTCTGTCGAGAATGGCGACAGCATATGGGGAGGCTAGAAGCAGCTTATTTACATCTGATTTATAAATCTTGTTATTTGAGACCATATTCAGCTCCATAATTTGTTATATGATTAAAATTTATTCATAATTGTCAAAAATAAAATGAGTACATCACTCATTTTAAAAATAGCTGTGTAAGTTTATTCGGCATAAATTTACAAAAATTTATATTTTTTTGAATAATTGATAATTTTTTAATAAGTATAGCAGCTTACCATAATGAAGTTGATATAATCTTGGAATGTTATGAATAAAAAGGAGATACTTGCCTATAATAATTATATAGGGAGGTTATCATGGGAGATATATCAAACAAGGAATTAAAATTTAAGAATATTTTGGACAGCTTCAAGCCTCAAAAGAGCCAGGATTTAAAAAATGAGCTGTATGCTAACTTGGAAAGTGCAAAGAAGGAATGGGAGGAAGCAAAGAATATATTTGAAAATGTGTCCGAGCCTGATTTGGTAGATTATGCAATTTATAATGTGGAGGCTGCCGAAAAAAAATATGTATACTTGCTGCGCCAAATAAAGAATGAAAATGCAATGTAATAAGTAAAAGGTGTAAACAGAAGTTTACACCGAAATTTTTTAAATGAGTTCCTGATCCAGCGCTTCAAAAATCTCCGAGGNNCGCAAGACCCCTCTGGATACATATTTCGTTGATTCTTTCAATAACCGCCTCTTTAATACACATATTGATACCTTCTTCTAATAATATATGATGTAATTATATCATAAATTCGCTTAAACGTATACGCTAAAACGTAATAAACTAATAAATTATCAAAAATATTTATAAAACAAGTCGAAAAGACAGGCGGTGCGGATATATATGCATCGCGTGAATATAAACTTGATTAAAATGCCAATTGAAAATATGTATTTATCATGTTAAACTAAATAATACTGCTTTAATTTAAAAGTTCGGACAAATATTTGTCTGCAA
>DOON01000295.1:0-10741 GCA_003514865.1 Clostridiales bacterium | reverse complement strand
GAAAAAAAGAATTTGAATATTTGCCGTTCATAAAAAAGAGAATGTGAAAGGTTCTGATACCGTATATTGTGTGGTGTGTAATTTATTACGCAGTATATATGGAAAAGCGCCTTTATGGCTTTTATCCCTTTGACATGCAGGATTTCATAGACAAGGTCTTTAATGGCACAATGTCCTATCATCTTTATTTTGTTATAATAATTGTTCAGATGTACATCGTAGGCCCAGTTTTTTACAAGCTGCTTAAAAATTCAAAGAACAAGGTTGCTATTTTAATTATTTCGGCAGTAATAACGGCTCTCTGTGCCGAATTCATAAGATATGAAAATTCAGACAGGCTTTTTCTTAAATATATGTTCTTCTTTATGCTTGGCATATACGTCACATTGGAATATGACAGGTATACAAGCTGGATTAATAAACATAAAATTTTGATTTCAGCGCTTTATGTTGTTTGTGCGGCAGTATATACGGCGGTATCTTACTACAACCTCTCCATATATGTAGGTGTGTGGTTTATGTTTTCCGTTGTATCAGTTTTCTTTGTGTACCTTGTGGGATTGGTAATGAAGAAGCTGATGAAGAATATTTATCCATTCGTCAAGCTGTTCGGGCAGAGCTCATACTATATTTACCTCATGCATCCGCTTGTGCTTACGCTGATGGTTATTTACACAAGGGAAAATGGAATTTTGTCCGTAACAAAGAGACTGATAATGTATTTTTCAACGGTAATGCCAATAACAATTCTATCATGCCTCGCATTTGCATTTGTTAAAAATAAAATCAAGGCAAGAAAAAAAGCAGTATCCGCTGCTTCAAGCTAAAAGTTTCCGTCAATGGAGGGGAATATGAAATATCGCAGAGCTGAGATAAAAGACATTCCGGGTATTTTGTTACTGGAGAAAAAATATCATAGGAATTCAATCAGTGAAGAAGATAAACCGGATGGATTTATCGGAACTTTCTTTTCTGAGAATATATTAAAAAGGTTAATAGAAGAAGAAAAAGGATTAGCAGTAGCTTATGATGGAGATAGATTGATCGCTTTTGCTAATTCTGCGTCCTGGCAGTTTTGGCAAACATGGCCGGTATTTAAACCCATGATTGATGACTTGCCGAATATTAAGTATAAGGATACAGTATTGTCGGTAGATAATTCCTACCAATACGGACCGGCTTGTATAGATAAAGACTACAGAGGCACTGAAGTATTTTTTAATTTATTTGAGTGCTCAAGGCTTTTGATGAAGGACAGATACCCTATTTTAGTGACCTATGTGGATCAATCCAATCAAAGGTCATTTCAGGCTCACTCAAGAAAATTAGGATGTGATGTTGTAAAAGAGTTTGAATTTCATGGAAATAAGCTTTTTGCTCTTTGCTATGATACAACAAAGAAACACAAGGAATTATTATAAATTAAGATGTCCCACGCCTCTATAGAGGCGGGACATCTTAATTTTTTATATAACTTTCTCAGATAACTCGTATTCCTTCATTGCATCCAGTGTTTGCTGCAATAAATCATCCAATTCCCAGCCAAGCATATCCGCTCCTTGTTGAATGGCCTCTCTTGAGCAGCCTGCGGCAAAGCTAGGAGTTTTAAATTTTTTCTTGAGAGATTTCAGCTCCATGTCCGACACACTTTTAGAAGGTCTCATCAATGCGGCAGCGCCTATGAGCCCTGTTAATTCATCTGTTGCAAACAGAACCTTTTCCATCTGGTGCTCAGGCTTTGCTTCAGCCTTTGTAAGCCCGTATCCGTGGCTGGCAATGGCATATATGATTTTTTCGTCAATTCCTCTTTCAGACAATATCTCCTGAACCTTTACACAGTGCTCTTCAGGATACATTTCAAAATCCAGGTCATGAAGAAGCCCTACAATTCCCCAAAAATCAACTTCATCTTCATAGCCGAGCTTTTTTGCGAAATACTCCATTACAAAACTTACTGTTTCAGCATGCTGTAAATGAAATTCTTCCTTATTATATTCCTTAAGAAGCTTCCATGCATCTTCCTTTGTTATAATCGCGCTCAATTAAATCCCTTCCTTCCGTTTCTATTAAGACTTATTTTAGCGCATTTGTTAAAACATGTCTACAATAATTAATTTATTTGTTATATTTACTATAATTATCAAATTGACAATTAATTCTCAAAGTGTTAAAATCTTCATACACCATGAGCGTATTTGCTGAAATCAGCCTATATAAGGCATGCAATATTTCTTAACATTAATTTAATTTTAAAATTAATGATTGATTTTATATAAGCAATGTGCTAAAATTTCATGGTCAGGGATAAGCTATGAGGAATTTGGTCAGAGTGCAGTCTATTGACAGAGCAGTAGGGATAATCGAGTGCTTTTCAGAGAGCAGGCGTGAGTTAAAACTGGGCGATATTGCCGATATGATGAATTTAAACAAAAGCACGGTTCACGGACTGCTAAATACGCTTAAATATCACGGTTTTATCGAACAGGATGAGCATACGCAGAAGTACAGGCTCGGAATACGTCTAATCGGTCTCGGAGATTTGGTAGTAAATTCTCTGAATATACCGGGGATTGCGTATCCCGTAATCGAAAGCATCTGTGAAGAGATTGAAGAGACCGTACATATTGCAATGCTTGACGGATCAGATGTCGTATATATAGGAAAAAAGGAATGCAATAAATCCATAAAGACGACTACTAAAATAGGGTCTAGGATTCCGGCATATTTTACTGCTGATGGAAAGGTTATTCTGAGTCACCTAGACGAGGAAAGGCTGGATAATATCATTCCTCAAAATATTGACAGACTTACACCCTTTACAATAACTGACAGGCAAAAGCTTGTTGAAGTACTGAAAGAAGTCAGGAATAAAGGGTATTCGGTTGATTATGAAGAAACAATCCAAGGGCTCATATGTGTGGCGGCTCCCATATTTGATTATACAGGCGCCGTGAAATACAGCATCAGTACAACAGGCCCGGCACTTCGGATGACCGACGATAAAATAGAGGAATATATTAAAATTATAACAAAAGCNNCATTTGAAATATCACAGCGCATAGGATACAGAGGATAGCATAAGCATATCCTTTAAAATTGCGCATATATCAGAACGCCATTCAGCAATACTGAATGATGGGTGTTATTGGAAAATATGATAATATTTTGATAAAGTGCGGTTATATTAATGATATAATCAGCGAAAGCTGTTTATATATAAATTAAATTTTCTTTAATGGAGGAAACATGAAAAAGTTAATAGCGTTAATTTTAGTTCTGTCAATGTCATTATTTGCATTTGCAGGATGTACAAAGCAACAAGCACCGGAAGAAAAACCACCGGTAGAAACACCAGAAGAGAAACCGGCTGAGCAGAAACCGGAAGAAAAACCGGCAGCAGAAGGTGATGTTAAAACAGGTCTTGCAGTAGTTACATCTGTTGGAAAGTCAAAGGATGCAACTGCAGATGCAGAAGGATTAGGACAGTCAGATTCAGTTGTTGTAGCTGTTACCGTTGATAAAGACGGAAAAATAGTTAAAGCAGCTATAGATACTGCACAAACTAAAATTAATTTTTCAGCAGAAGGAAAAGTTACTTCTGACATGACAGCAGTATACAAGAGCAAGCAAGAGCTTAAAGAAGAATATGGAATGGTTAAAGCTTCTAAGATAGGCAAAGAGTGGTATGAGCAGGCTAATGCATTAGCTGAATATGTAGTTGGAAAGACTGCAGAAGAAGTTAAAGCAATACCTACAGACGATACAGGCGTTACTACAGATGCAGATTTAGTTGCTTCCGTAACTATAAAAATCAACGATTACAAAGAAGCTATTGAAAAAGCTGTAGCAAATGCTAAGGACTTAGGCGCATCAGCAGAAGATGAATTAGGATTAGGCGTTTTGACAACAATAGATAAGTCAAAAGACGCAGCTGCAGATGCAGAAGGACAGACACAAGCATATTCAACATATACAGCAACTACATTCAATGCAGACGGAAAAATCACAAGCTCAGTGATAGATGCATCACAGGCTAACGTGAAATTCGACGCTACAGGAAAAATAACAACTGATTTAAAAGCAGGAGTTAAAACAAAGAATGAATTAGGCGACGAATACGGAATGAAAAAAGCTTCTAAGATAGGCAAAGAGTGGTATGAGCAGGCAGCTGCATTTGCAGAGTACTCAGTTGGAAAAACAGCTGACGAAATATCTAAAATAGCAGCAGAAAACGGCGTTGCAACAGATGCAGACTTAGTTTCTTCAGTTACAGTAGGAATCGAAGGATTCCAGCAGGTAGTTGAAAAAGCCGCTGCAAACGCAAAATAGTAAATAAAGAGTAAATGAAAGGCTTCGAATGCGGTACGCATTCGGAGCCTTTTTTAAGTTGCAAATTATATATTAATGTAAAAAATGATTGAATCATGTAATATATAGGTATAAATAATAAAAGGTGGAACATTATTATTTTGATTGCGTCTAAATAGATAGTGTATTTCACAAATATTTTCAATGGAGGTAGATAAGAATGTTCAGAATTGCAGTATGTGATGATGATAACAGTATATGTGCCTATGTGGAAAAGATAATTATGAGGTGCAAAGAAAAGAATTTGCTTGATTTGGATGTGGAAGTATTTTTTTCAGGTGAAGAATTGTGTGACTTTATAATCAAGGAGCATGGATTTGACATGATTTTCCTTGATATAGAGCTGAAAGATATGTCAGGAATTTATGCGGCAAATTTTATAAGGACAGAAATAGGTGATCGGACAGTACAATATGTATATATTTCAGGTAAGGAAGATTATTATAAGGAATTGATTGATACAAGGCCTATGGGCTTTATTCTTAAACCAATAGACGAAAAAAAGGTTATATATTATATTTTGGGCGCGATGGAATTAGCTGATGAAATTAGTGGGCAATTCAAATATAAAAAGAGTCATGGGGCACTAAAAAAGTCGGTAAAGGAAATTATCTATTTTGAAAGTGTAAACAGAGAAATCAAAATGGTTACTACCGGAGGAGAGGAAACTTTTTACGGTAAGCTTAGTGAAATATACAATCAAGTACAAAAATATCGCTTTCTTAGCATACATAGGTCATATGTGGTAAATTATCACCATGTTGACAGCTTTACGTATGATGAACTTATTATGTCTAATGGAGAGTACCTTCCCATAAGTCAGAAAAAAAGGACTGAAATAAGAAGGCTGCAGGCTGAGTATGAAGCGGAGGGAAGGTAAATGAACATTGTATATGACTATGCATATATTTTTACGAATATTTTAAGCACATATACAATTTATAAATTGATGCATGTGTTTTTTGAAAGCAAGGAAACCGATAAAAAATATGAGCGGACATCCTATTATTTATACTTCATATTCATGACGGCAATGCATTTTATTGCAAACATACCGGTGATTATGCTTATAAGCAACATTTCAGCGTTTTTGTTAATTTCCTTAAATTATGGAACAACTATTAAAAAACGATTGCTTTCAGTAGTTCTAATATATGCTATATTAATGTGCATTGAAATAATTATTGCATTGGCATCAGCAAATTTTAACACATCCATTATTATGCCAAACGATTATTCCAACGCATATGGGTTGATAGCAGTAAGAGTAATTTCATATGCGATGGCTTTAGCGTTAAGTAAAAATAAAAATGTCAGGCAGGGAGAAATTGTATCTGCTGTTTATTGGATATGCATTGTGCTGATACCGGTTTCTTCACTGTACATAATTTTAATTATTTTTCTGTCGCAAGGATTATCACGACTGCAAATAACAATAAGCATGACCCTGATTCTTGGGCTTAATTTTACTACATTTTACTTGTATGATGCAATTATTTCAGCATTATCGAATAAAGCGGAACAGATGATGATTTCGCAGCAAAACAAATATTATGACAACCAGCTCAATCTTATGAAAGAATCTATCGCAGGCACAAAAGCATTACGGCATGATTTTAACAATCATATATCAACAATATATGCGCTGGCTGAAAGTGATGAAAAAGAAAAGCTGTTAGTGCATATATCAGAAATAATCAGTACGGGCCGGGATAAAATAAGATATGCAAGCTCCGGAAATATGGCAATTGACAGCATAATCAACTTTAAAATTCAGGAAGCTATGCAAAAGGATATTAAAATAACTCATGAAATAATTGTACCTGAAGCAATGAATATCCCATCCTTTGATATAACTGTAATACTGGGAAACCTGCTTGATAATGCAATAAGAGCAGCGNNTTCAACAATATCTCGCACAACAAAAATATTTTGTTATAATAATAACTAATACAAGCTTGTAAGAAAATATAAATTAAAAATCAGGAGGTTATTATGAAAAAGACATTTATTTTGTTATTAAGTTTATTATTGATTGTAAGTTCTGTTAGTGTTGTATTTGCAAGTTCAAATGTTAGCGATAGAGATCTAAATTCAAATAACGTTATGTTGAGTTATGAAAAATATCAACAACTTAAAAATGAAGGATATATAAGTGAAGACGTTACATACAGTGATTTGTTGGAATTACACACTAAATCAAAGCAGTTTGAAGACATGCTTGAAAAAGACGAAAGATTTACAGATTTAGAGTTGACATCTGAAACTTATATGTATAGTGGGGATATAATAATAACTAATAGCACTATATTTGACGGTATAGCAGGTCATGCTGCTATTGCGATATCTCCAAGCAGTATATTACATATTGAAGGACCAGGACATTTAGTTTCTGTTATAAGTCGTAGTGATTTTGTGGATAAATACGGCAGTGATGGATGGATAAAAATATATAGAATGAATAATAAGACTATAGCAGGAAATGCCGCGAGTTGGGCGCAATCTACATATCGAAATTCTAATGCTAAGTATGTGATAAATAAAGATCTGACATCTACTGATAAAACTTATTGTTCAAAAATAGTATTTCAGGCATATTATTATGGAGCAGGAAGCAATACAGTACATTCTAGTTGGTCCTCTGTTTTGCAATCGACCATAATGCCTCCATATTCTTTACCAGATGTTTTAAGTGGAGGCAACTATTCTTGCAATTATGTATCAAATTTGTAAGGGATATATAAGACCTGAGAATCAATAAAAATGATATATAAAACCCTTTGAATGGTGTGCTCTGTAAATAGACAAGATGCCATAAAAGGGGTTTTATAACTATGTAAATGGATGGTATATAATGAAAAATAGAATGTGGCTACTAATTGTTTTTGCTATTATATTAAGTTACATGATTTACTTCTTTCCAGTACAAAGGTATTTTGCCGAAACAGCTTTTAAGAATTATATATTACTTCAAGGCGCTTCGACAGATAATATTTACTATAAGAAAACATACAAAGATTATAAGCAAGATGGCTATTGCATTGATGTAGTGTATAGTGACGATTTAGAATATAGGTATGCATATAAATATTTTGTTGGAAAAACTCCGTACAAATATAATATTCTGTGCATTGTGTATGATAAACAGAATGTTGGGGTTAATGTAGGTGCTAAGAAAGTTAAATATCCTCCAATCAAATGAAAAATGCAGAGGATCAAAGGGGACGGAGTTGTTTTATTTTGTGCAAAGAGCAGCAAGGATAATTAAGGAATGGTGTAAAATTGAACATGAAATAGAATTGCAAGAATTGGAATCAGATAAAATAAATTCATATATAATAAGGCTTAAAAAGCTCAAATTGCCGATAAGGCAAATTGAAAGGCTAACTAGTATCGGTAAGTGGTATAAAAGATTTAAGATGCCAACAGCCCTGTTACCTTAATACCTTCAACATTTCCTGGCATCTTTGACATGAGAAAATATGTATAGTGGAAAAATTATAATGGAAAACGATAAACTTGTTATCACACGACCGAATAAGGAAAATTATGGCATAGATCTCGAAAGTGTCCGTAAGGTTTTAAATAAATATGACGGAAATATGAACATAGAATATAAAAATAATATATTTTCTGTATTAATTTTAATGTATGCAGAGCTTATGTGAGCATAGCAGAAAAATAAGCGGCAAGCTTAATAATACTGCCTTTTTTGACAAAAATCTTAGTTCACTACAAAAACATATATTAAATTCAACAATATCTCGCACAACGAAAATATTTTGTTATAATAATAACTAATACAAGCTTGTAAGAAAATAACATGGCAAAGGAGGACTGATTTTGAAAAAAACAATCATGAAATTATGTTTAGGTATGGGGAGTCTCGCATTTACGATTACGTCCATAAATGTAAACACAACCTGCATGTTCTTCATGCATCAGCCGAAACTGCCGAAAGGCGCTGAGAAGTTGAAGAAGATTTAATTGTTGTAAAGAATACGAAGATTTTATATTTTGATTGTTTAGGATTGTGCCCTATAAGCAGTATTTAGCACGCTTATCAAAATTGAAGAGGAGGTAAATGGAATGAAATATAAAAGAATTAAGGTCTTGATTGTTGGAGTGCTAGTAATGAGTTTTATGATTACAGGTACGATTTTTGCCACAGACAAATTAGAAATTTTTAGAAGCGAATATTACGGCATAAAGACTGAGGATGAAATTGTGAAAAAGCTTGCATCAAAGACATTTGATGAATTGCTCAGTGAAATCAATATCTTCGGGGACAGTACCGGTGAGAATTTTATATACCATGCAAATGCGCTGAGAGAAAAGGCCGGGAAGATTTCTAATGAAAAAATACAGGCTGAAATTCTCAACGAGAGTAATAGTGTCAATACAAGGGTTACTTTAATTCAAATCAGTTCACTTATCGATAAGTCCTTAGATATTAATGTTATGCAGGATTTTATATTTGACGATAAAGCTGATTTTGAAATCAAGCGTAATGCTTTGTTGTACCTATATAAAGAAAATAATGTAAGTGTAGACCTTATTGAAAAGGTGTCCCTAGGTAATGATGAAGAGCTTGCATTTCAAGCTATAAAAATGTTGAATAAAGCCGACCCTAGTAAGGCTATTGAAATTGCCGACAAAATTATTCATACCTATAATGGAGTTGTGAGTGAAAAGGTCAGGGCTGCCATAAAAGTTAGGGGCAGCCAGTTAGCTGATAGTTCAACCATTGATGAGCGAATGAAGTATATTGACTTTTGCGATGGCATACTTTCCACAAATAATAGTAAGGAAAAAGGAGATATTGTTTCTGATACTGTTATCTTTTCTTTATCTGATATAATGAGTGAGGAGACCATATCGTATATTGTTGCCAGCGATAAAATTGATAGGATTGCTAAAACTTTATGTGTTGAGCAAAACTATTCTGTATTGCGTTCTATGCTTATAGACGAAAACATTTCTGAGAAGAATCTGAGCACAGTAATTGAAGCAATGTACATTTGCCCAATTAAGGACATGGAGAAACCTTTAAAGAAGGCAATGGCCACACAGATGGAACAGTCTTCTGATAAGTCTGGACAAACGTCAGAAAAACTTCAAGATGTTTTGAATTTAATTGATAAAAGCGGTATAGTGGCAACAGGAAAGTATTAATCAGGCTAAATAATTGGAGAAAGGAGTGTTAATATGAGTAAATTTAATAAAAAGCATAGTTTAGTTATAATGTCAATTATTATGATAATGAGTATATTTTCTATGACTGCTTATGCTGCCACTGGTAGCCAAGGGTATGCGGTATATCGCGATGGTGTTCTTGAGCTTTAGTGGCACGCTGCTCTTATGGATGAGCCTAACTCAGCATATTCCCTTCCTGTAATGCATATCACTGGACCTGGTGGAACTGTAGATTGGGGAACATGGACGGAGTTTATGGATAAAAGTACAAATACATTCCAAGGTGTGTATAAGCCAAATGGAACAATTAGTGATTATAGTCGCGACAATGTTGTAGCAATGGGAAGAAAGTTGAGGTTAGAAAATTTAGGATATACGGCACTATCACAGGTTGATCACTTTGTGACAAGTAGCAGTAGTTGGGTTCGTCCAGAAGATCTATGGTTAATTCGTTGTGATGGTGTTGTCGAATATTGCTATGAATGGTATGGATACCGTATTTATGGTAGCGATACTCTTTGGGATATTACAAAAGGTGGAATTGCAAATCTAAACCACCATAATATCGCAAACATAACACCTAAAAAACAAGCACAAAATTGGATGACGAAAGTGCAGAGTACTAAACCGTAAAAAATAGTTAATAGACAAGGAGGGGATATAAACGGGCCCCTCTTTTATTCCTTAGTTAATTACTTTTGAATATTTGTAGAAATATAATCAGTTACATTGTATCATATATATTATGAGGAGAAATAATGATGAAGAAAGTTATTGAATCTGGAGTAACCTTGCCGATTATTGTTATACTTGCAATCTTTTTAAATTTTAAAGCATTTTTGTATAGCTCTAACCTTTCAATGTTTGAGTTTTGTGTATCCATTTTTTATTTAATAATATGGGGACTGGTTTTTAAGACTGCCAGGAGAAATAAAAGATATAATTTGATTTTAGTCTCAACCGTTTTTTGGATAATGACATTCTTAACGTCATCCCTTGTTTCTTACGTAAGGGCAAGTAATGCAGATATAAGTCCTCCTTTATTTTTTGTTATTGTGCTTTTGACTCCGCTTTTTGGATTGGAATTTATAATTAATCATAAATATATGGTTTATATTTTAATGTCTATTATTTCTTTTTTGTTTTCTTACCTTGGTGTTAAATTTTTACTTACTAA
>DOON01000050.1 GCA_003514865.1 Clostridiales bacterium | reverse complement strand
ATCAATGCTTGTTGCCACTGCTTGAAGCATAAGAGTTTTAAAGGTAAGGGTTTTATCTATATTGAGACAAGCCTCGGGTTGTTTAAGCTCCTTTAGCGCCTCGATTACCATTTTTCCGCCAATGAAACCCAAGAGTATCAGTGCAATCCAGTGGTCGAGGAAAGCTATTGTTTCACTGAAGGTGGTGCCGACAATGTAGCCTATAATTGGCATAAGTGCTTGAAAAAGCCCAAAGGCGGCTGCAGTTGATAAAATTTCTTTTTTGCTAATGTTTCCAAAGCACATGCCGTTTGCGNNAACAATCCAAGGGACGTGAAAAAAATCATAATTAAACCCATTTGTTTCTCCTTAGTTTGTAGTACATATTTTTCGGAAGTTATCTATTTTGAAAAAATGTAAGCCGAGAAAAGCGAAGTAATAGGTATTGCAAGTAAAATACCCATGCTACCTATTACGGCCTGAATAATTTCAAACACTATCATTTCAAGATTCATAAGATGCAGCAGGTCGCTGTTGTATACCATCATAAGCAGGACTATGGATAACGAGCTTCCTATGTAGGCCAAAATCAGTGTGTTGGTCATTGTTCCTATTGAGTCCTGACCTATGTTTAAACCGGATTTTAAAAATATATTGAAGTTTTTGGATTCGACGTTTTCAGCCAGCTCATTCATGGCGGAAGCAATTGACATGGAAATGTCCATTACAGCTCCCAAAGAGCCTATTACAACACTGCTCCACAGTATTGCTTTCAAGTCAAGAGGGCTTTCGGGATTAATCATAAGTAAAAACATGGAGTCCTGATCAATAAATCCCGTCAGATGGAGAGCTCTGCTTATAAAATATGTGAGTATGCCTGCAGCGGCGAGACCGCCCATATTTCCTACTATAGCACAAAGAGTCTTTTTCTGAATTCCGTTAATAATTAAAAGGGTCGTAAGAATAATGAATATACAAATTATAACGGATGAAGCATATATGTTTCTTCCATTCAGTATTGAAGGTATGAAAACCATAAAAATTGCCATACATGTTATTATTAATGATATTATTGTATTTATGCCCTTTTTTCGACNNGATTATAAGCAATGCGAAAAATACAACAATCAGTGCAATTATGGCATCTGTTCTGTAATATTCAACCAATGTCCATACATTTTCTTCGATATTCGTCCTGGAGCTGAGTTGTGAGATGATTATTTTATCACCGACTTCAACTTCTTTTGGATTGATCCCTACTGCTTCATCGATAAATTGATATGATTCCACAACATTGGATTTTAAATCAGAGCTCTTGATTTCAGCTGTAAACCGTATAGTCTTTGAAGACATTTTTTCATAGCCGTAGTCTATTTCTTCTTCTGTTACGTCATCCACCGAAACGACAACAGCCCTATAGGAGTCGATGCTGTTCTCGCTGTTTAGCTCGACTCTATTCATCCTGTAGCCAGTAAATATGAATATAAAGGAAAAAAGCAGCGTTAAAATATATATGGCAATATTTTTGTTTTTATGTAGTTTTAAATTTTTCATGATTACCTCGTAGCAAATTCATTTATAAAATATTAACATACTTCATGTTCATAATCAAATTTTATTTCAAATTGGTATTGCAATAAAAAAGTTGTTCTGATATAATACGGAATAAAGTTAATAGTTTACTATGATTGGAAGCAGTAGGTTTGTACATATTTCCAGAGAGCAGTCGGATGGTGCAAGGCTGTAATATGAGAACTGAACTCGTCCATGAGTATTTGAAGCGAACAGAGTAGTTTCAAACGGATAAAACCGTTATGCAATAGAGTGAGGCTTAGGCCTAATTTGGGTGGTACCGCGGAAAGTCTTCGTCCCAGCAGGATGAGGGCTATTTTTGTCGAAAAAAACATGGAGGGAATAATGAAAGCATACAATCCAATTGATATTGAAAAGAAGTGGCAGGAAATATGGGAGACAAATGAAACATTTAAAGCTGATGACAATTCAGACAAAAAGAAATTTTACGGTTTAGTGGAATTTCCATATCCGTCAGGAGTTGGCCTGCACGTAGGGCATATCCGTGCATATACCTCTCTTGAGGTTATTTCAAGAAAAAGAAGACTGGAAGGCTACAATGTGCTGTTCCCCATAGGATGGGATGCATTCGGGCTTCCGACGGAAAATTACGCAATTCAGACAGGAATTCACCCAAGAGTGGTGACAGACAGAAACATAAAGGTGTTTACGCAGCAGCTGAAAGAAGCAGGCTATTCCTTTGACTGGTCAAGAACTGTTGATACAACAGACCCAGAATACTACAAATGGACTCAGTGGATATTTGTACAGCTGTTCAAGCACGGATTGGCATTTAAGGACAAAACATATGTAAATTTCTGCAATAGCTGCAAGGTTGTACTTGCAAACGAAGAATCTCAGAACGGAGTGTGCGACCGCTGCGGAAGCGAGGTCGTGCAGCTTGAGAAGGACGTTTGGTTCCTGAAAATAAGAGAATACGCTGATAAGCTTCTGGAAGGACTGGACGAAGTTGACTTTCTGCCGAGAATCAGACTTGAGCAGGAAAACTGGATAGGACGTTCCTACGGCGCAGAGGTTGATTTCAAATTGAAGGACACAGAAGACAAAATGAGAGTGTTCACAACAAGACCGGATACGCTGTATGGAGTAACATTCATGGTTCTTGCACCTGAGCATCCCTTCCTTGAAAAGTATGCTTCAAAAATAGCAAATATACATGAAATCCATGAATATCAGGAGCCGTCAAGAAAGAAAACTGAATTTGAAAGAGTTCAGCTTGCCAAGGATAAAACAGGAATTGAAATAAAGGGTCTCACAGCAATAAACCCCGTATCAGGCAAGGAGGTTCCGGTGTGGGTTGCCGATTATGTTATGATGGGCTACGGAACAGGAGCTGTAATGGGTGTTCCTGCTCATGACTCAAGAGACTGGGAATTTGCTAAAAAATTCAATATCCCAATAATTGAGGTTATTGAAGGCGGAAATGTCCAGGAAGAAGCCTTTACAGACGTTGAAGACGGAATATTGGTTAACTCGGATATATTAAACGGTCTCAGAGTTAAAGAAGCAATCTCAAAAATAATTGATTTCATAGAAAAAAATAATCTCGGTGAACCCAAGACGAACTATAAGATGAAGGACTGGGCGTTCAACAGGCAGAGATACTGGGGAGAGCCTATTCCCATAATCCATTGTCCTCA
>DOON01000258.1 GCA_003514865.1 Clostridiales bacterium | reverse complement strand
GACATGATTGTTTCAACATCGGCAAAGTCCAGGTTCATTATTGCGGGAATGGCTATTAAATCCGATATTCCCTGAATACCCTGCCTTAAGACATCATCTGCAAGTGAAAAGGCTTCGAGCATGGTCGTCTTCTTGTCGGAAATCTCAAGCAGCTTATCGTTTGGAATAACTACCAATGTATCTATATTCTCTTTTAACTTCTTAAGTCCTAATTCAGCATTCTTCATTCTGTTGCGGCCTTCGAACATAAACGGCTTTGTAACGACTGCAACAGTCAGGATTCCCATTGATTTAGCCACACCTGCAATGTATGGTGCGGCACCTGTTCCTGTTCCGCCTCCCATACCGGCTGTTATGAATACCATGTCGGCACCCTCAACCAATTCAGCTATATCCGCCTTATTTTCCTCAGCAGCTTTTTCTCCTATTTCAGGTTTTGAACCGGCACCCAGACCGTTTGTTAACTTTTCACCTATCTGAAACTTAATTTCTGCCTTTGATGTATACAATGCCTGCTTGTCCGTGTTTACGCTTATAAAGGTTACTCCTCTGACACCGGCATCAATCATTCTGTTAACAGCGTTGTTTCCGCCTCCACCAACACCGATTANNTACAGGAAGTCCAAGCTGCTCCCCCGCATATCCCATAAGCAATCCGAATCCCAGATCCTTAACCAAGTATACCACACCTCTCAGGGCATTCATCTCACCCTTTAAATTCTCATTCAGCAAAGCAAAAATCGTATTTACTATCGCTAAAATTGAAACTGAAATGTATACCACATAATCAGGACTGTATACCATATTTAAATTAAGACCTGCTACTATGCCGAGAATTATACCGGCAGCTACATAAATCATATCCCCTACCTCTTATCTTTCTACAATGTCCGCATATTCAATTTTATAATTGCTGTTGTTGTAACCGTTCATACTGGCATTTTGCACCTTCGCTACCCCTATTTCCATTCCGTAGACGCTTTTCAGGGTATGTGCATAGCTTCCTTCTTCCGTCATGGCATCGTACAATCTGTCCATGTCCCCGATAGCCGCTATAAAAAATGGAGCAGGAATTCGTTCATTGTTCACTCTTATGAGAGGACCGGCACAGATAACCTCAGATATGCTTGTGATTCTTTTGCTGTTTACAGCTATGGCCTCAGCGCCGGCAGCCTTCAGCTCATTAAGAAGCACAGTTATGTCCACATCATGGATTATTCTCTCCATTATATCAAGGTTTTCATCCTCGCTTACGCTGTCAGAAACCGTCATATAAATTCCCGGACCTCTGACGGCAGTAAATCCGTTCCTGAACTTCAGTTCACCAATCTGGTCGTACATACCTATTATTTCGGCCATAAAATCATAATTTTCATGGTCAGCAATAAATTTTTTTTCATTAGCCACATCAGACCTCAATGCATCTATTACATCATGCATGCTAGCAATGCTTTTCTCATATTCGTTTAAGTTTCTTATGACATATATTGCATTTTCATCAACGCTTGCATCGGCCCCATTCACTATTACCGCAGATGTAACGAAGGCAAGAACCGCAATAAAAATATTTATAATTTTTCTTTTTATGGAAATCTCCTCCGTTCTAATTGCCATCCTCAGGCTCAATAGCATTCACATATCTGAATTCCTTCTCCCCGTTAAATGCATTGATAAATATCTCTGGAGAACTCTCAGTTTCCACCGTATAACCTATATTGTTCAGCTGCGAAACAATTCCTCCAACAAAATTCAGCGATGCGTCAATAGTTCTTGAAAATCCTATTGCCTTTATTTCCAGCGGAAGAACCATGGCTACACCATTCACGTTTATATGATCCAGAACCGGAACTATTTCGGTATAATTTGTGTATCTCTGACCGTTGATTGATATTGCCTCCACACCTGCATTGTTCAGATAGCTGATGAGCGCCAGAATATACTGGTGTGTTGATGCGAGACTCACATATACGTCCGGTCCGGCGTCTATTCTGATAATTGTTCCGGCACCCTTAACGTCATAATATCCTGACAGAATCTTCTGCTTTCTCAATTCCTCAGAGAGCTTTTCTATTTCCAGTTCCTTTGCTCTAAAAATATCCTCGTTTTCTCTCGCTGTCTTCCTCAGCATCTCCAGCTCGTCTCTGAGCTTGTTTTTCTCAATGTTCAGCGAGGCTATCTCATTGTTTAAATCAATTGTTTTCTTTGATGCTTTCTCATTACCTAAAATTGAACCGGATGTTTGAACCTGAATCATTAATATTATTCCGAGAGCAACACTTATTACAAATAAAATTCCCTTTTGCCAAAATTTATTCATTATATTCCTCCATTTCAAAGTCCTCTATGTATATGGGACTGTCCCCTTTGGTAAAATCAATCATCCCGTTGGACACACCAAGATTGTTGCTGAATCTCTCGTTTATTATCTTGAGAGCAAACACTATCTGGTACTTAATATCCTGATTCAGATTGAGCTTAATAAATGTTCCGTATTCTGTTTTCAGCAAAATGCTGTTTTTGGAATATATGCTTATACCGCTGACAGCACTGCTGCCGAGTTCATCACTTATGCAGTCGATTGTACGGAAAATCTCCTGCGCATTTTCTATTCCCGTTAACTGTATACTATCTCCTACATTGTATAATACATCAATAAAACTTTCAATAGTCAATAATTCATTTTTTTCCGAGCCTGTTCTCAGGACATAGCCATTTTTGTCTGTGACTATGTACTCATTTTTGTATAAAATTTTATATTTTTCTTCCCTTTCTCTAAGCTGGATAAGTATTTTATCGGGAAGCTCATACACCACCCTTGCACTTTCCACATAAACCTCGTCCTCAATTATTTCCTTAGCTCTTTTCCTGTCAATCTCAAATATCTTTTCTCCCTCTTCTATCTGAGATTTCTCCACTATATAATCTCTGTTATATGCTTCATTTCCGAACACCTCAATAGCAGAAATATTGAAATAGTCAGTTTCGAAATATACGTGATAAATACAAAAAACAACAACTACAGCAGCTGTTATAAAAGCTGCTGTACTCACAAATAGCTTTCTGAATTTTTTTTTCTTTTTCTTTCGTTTTTTTCTTTCCTTATCCTTTGACATTGCTGACCTTTTTTATCCTATTAATTTCATATCTCAGAAATTATTACCCCTAATTTCTGAAGTTTATCAACAAAATTTTCATATCCTCTGTTAATGTGGTGAATATTGTTTACCTTTGTTGTTCCCTCTGCTCCTATAGCTGCCAGCACCAATGCCGCCCCGCCTCTCAGGTCCTTTGCTTCAACTTCTGTTCCATAAAGCCTTTCAACACCTTCAACAATTGCGGCCCTGCCTATGATGGTTATATCCGCACCCATTTTCTGAAGCTCCGGCACATGTTTGAATCTGCTGTCAAAAACAGTTTCTTCGATTATTGTCATTCCTTCTGCTGTTGCCATGGACGCCATGAGCTGTGCCTGCATATCCGTAGGAAATCCCGGGTATGGCTGTGTGGTAATTTTATCTATCGCCTTTAGCCTTCCGCTGTTGTTTACAACAATTGTGCCATGAGTTTCTCTTATTTCGCAGCCAGCATCCTCATATATTGATGTAATTGAATTAAAATGAGATTTCTCTATGTTTCTTATGTAAATTCTGCTCTTCATCGATGATGCTGCGCTCAAATAAGTTCCTGCCTCAATCCGGTCGGATATTATCTTATATTCTACAGTATCTGTGTTTTCAATGGTCTTTCCTTCAATTTCAATTATACCTGTGCCTGCACCTTCTACGCTGTATCCGCATACTTTCAAAAAATTCTGCAAGTCCACAATTTCAGGCTCTCTGGCCGGATTATATATGACCGTCCTGCCCGGAGTACCCACTGCAAACAGCATTATATTTTCAGTAGCTCCAACGCTGGGATAGTCAAGCAATATTTCGCAGCCCTGAGGCTCTCTCACTGAGCCAACCAAAAAGCCGCTTCTCTCATATATTTCCACACCAAGCTTTTTCAATCCCTTTAAATGAAGGTCAATGGGTCTCAGTCCGATTTCACATCCCCCAGGATATGCTATTTCAACATTCCCGGTTCTTTGCAAAACAGCGCCCATTAAAATAATAGATGATCTTATTTTTCTTACAAGTCGTTCAGGAACCTGATGAGTGTTAAGATTTCTTGTATCAATTAATGCAACACCCTTGTCGTATTGAACCGTGCACCCCATGATTTTCAAAATATCAAGCATATCTCTTACATCTTCTATATCCGGTATGTTATCAAGAAGATATTCTCTTCCGCAAATTACTGTGCTGGCCAAAATAGGAAGAGCAGCATTTTTGGATCCGCCTATGTCGACAATACCCTCAATACTGTTGCATCCCTGTATTATGAAACTTCCCATCCTTATCCCTCCGCAGAAAATATTACATATGGTATCATAATATATGTTATGCAGCGCTCTCA
>DOON01000098.1:526-4621 GCA_003514865.1 Clostridiales bacterium | reverse complement strand
CTGTGAATTCCTCTAAAAAGGGACTTATGAATAATCCTGTTTTGTATCCAGATGCCATTAATACATCGTGTATCATGTTGCTTGTAGAGCCTTTTCCGTTTGTTCCCGCAACGTGTATTATTTTATAGCTGTCCTGAGGGTTGCCCAGCAGTTCTGTAAGCCTTGTGATATTTTGAAGTCCAAGTTTTGAACCAAATTTGTATGTAGAGTGAATAAAATCAAGTGCTTCTTTGTAGTCCATTTCATCCTCCGTGTAAATTATGCTTTTATATTATAACATTTAATGCTGTTTTTCAATAAAAATATGCTTACATGAACACGTATTGCAATTTGAAGTTGTCATTTAAAATTTAATATGATAAAATACTTTAGTTAATAATAAATATTGAAATGAACAGTTATGTTGAATAATAGAAAGGGAAAAATATGATAGATATAAAAAAGCTTGACAGAGAGCTGCTAAAGGTGGAAAAGCCTGCCCGATATGTGGGAAGTGAGCTTAATTCTGTCATAAAAAGCATGGGNNGAGTGAATGTGAGATTTGCATTCGCATTTCCGGATGTTTATGAGGTGGGAATGTCCCACACCGGACTTCATATATTGTACCATATGCTGAACAGTATGGAGAATATATGGTGTGAGAGAGTTTTTGCTCCATGGACTGATATGGAAGAGGTAATGAGAAAAAATAATATCCCTCTTTATGCACTTGAGAGCAAGGATGAGCTCAGATGCTTTGATTTTGTGGGATTTACTCTGCAGTATGAAATGAGCTATACGAATATATTAAATATGCTTAATTTAGGGGATATACCTATAAGGGCTGAAGACAGAACCGATGATATGCCTATTATAATAGCAGGTGGGCCTTGCGCATATAATCCCGAGCCTCTTTATGAGATTATAGACCTTTTCACTGTGGGTGAAACAGAGGAGCTTCTGCCGGAGCTTTTGAAGCTTTACGAGGAAGAGAAGAAGGGCAACTTCAGCAAGCTTTCATTTTTGGAGAAAGCAGCTAAGCTGGAGGGCATTTATGTTCCGCGTTTTTATGAAGAGGTGTACGGAGATGACGGAACGATAAAGGAAAGAAAAATTTTAAATAAAAATGCAAAGGCTGTTGTAACCAAGCGCATTATTAAGGATTTGAACAAAAGCTACTATCCTGACAAGAGTATACTGCCATACATCGATGTGGTTCACGACAGGGTAGTGCTGGAAATATTCAGAGGCTGCACAAGGGGCTGCAGGTTCTGCCAGGCCGGTATGGTTTACAGACCTGTGAGAGAAAAGGCTCCCGAAACTCTGGTATGCCAGGCTGAAAGCATGCTTAATTCCACAGGGCATGATGAGATATCTCTCACATCGCTGAGCTCAGGAGATTATTCATGTCTGCAGGATTTAACACTTAAGCTGTTAGATAAATATGAAAACCAAAACATAAGCATATCCCTGCCGTCTCTGAGGCTGGATTCAATGACTTTTGATATTATCGAGAGACTGCAGGAAGTAAGAAAATCCGGTCTTACATTTGCTCCCGAAGCGGGAACTCAGAGAATGAGAGATGTTATAAATAAAAACCTTACCGAGGAACAAATCCTCGGACCTGTGGAAACAGCGTTTAAATTAGGATGGTCCACAGTTAAGCTTTACTTTATGATAGGACTTCCAGGAGAAACAATGGAGGATGTGATTGGCATAAAGGACTTGGCATACAAAGTAAAGGATAAGTTTTTCAACAGACCTAAGGAAGAAATAAAGGGTAACCTTAAAATAAATGCAAGTGCGTCATGCTTTGTTCCGAAGCCCTTCACACCGTTCCAATGGGTGGAGCAGGACAGCATGGATGAGTTTTATGACAAAGCAAAAGCACTGCAGAGAGAAATTAAGGATAAAAAGGTATCCTTCAGCTATCATGAGCCAAGGCTGAGCTACCTGGAAGCTGTTTTTGCCAGAGGAGACAGGAGACTTTCCAATGCTCTAATCAGAGCATGGGAAAAAGGCTGTCGATTTGACGGCTGGTACGACATGTTTGATTTCGGCAAGTGGATGGAAGCATTTGAAGAGACAGGCATTGATCCTAATTTCTTCGGAAAGAGAAAAAGAGAGCTTGATGAAATACTTCCGTGGGATTTCATTGATGTGGGAGTTACGAAAAAATATGTCATAAGCGAATATGAAAATGCCATGGAGGCAATGACTACTCCGGATTGCAGGCTTAACTGCACTAACTGCGGAGTAAACCATAAATTAATAGGAGGTGCCTGCCCTCATGTACAAAATAACATGTAAATTCAGCAAGACAGGAAATTTAAAATATATCTCTCATCTGGATGTTCTGAGGTTTATTCAGAGGGCAGTTAAAAGGGCCGGAATAGATGCAAGATATTCTGAAGGCTTCAATCCTCACATGAAGACGTCATTCGGTTTTCCGCTTTCTCTTGGAACAGAGAGCATAGGAGAATATTTTGAGCTTGAGCTGAATAAAAGAATTTCACCTAACGAATTTATTGAGAATNNTGTAATGCCGAAGGAAATGCAGATATTAAAGGCAGGATACCTTGACGAATCGCAGTCGCTGATGGCAAGATGCTCTTATGCCGAATATATAATCGGAATTGAATCAGACAGTATCGATATGGATAAGCTGAATGCACTGATGAATGAAATGCTTGAACCGGGAGTTGAGTTCAGCAGGCAGAAGAAAAATAAAAAGAACAAAACAATTACAAGAGAAATAAACACAAAGGATTTCATCAAGTTTCTGAAGGCGGAAGCTGCCGGTGAAGGAAGAGCAAGGATACAGGCGGTGTTCGCAACCACAGAAGGNNGAAACAGGCAGCATGCGGGTGGATGAATTCCTCAGATTAATAGATGAAAAGGCATTCAGCATAGATTACAGCACAATAATGAAGATTGATGCATTGGATAAGGAAATGAAGACAATACTGTAGGTGGTATTATGAAGCAGATTTTGATAAGCAGTTCTGTGTTTTTTGATCAGGTAGCCGTACTGGAAGAGGGCAGGCTCATTGATTATATGCACGAGGAAAAATATAATGAAAGTGTAGTGGGCAATATTTACAAGGGTAAGGTTATGAACATTCTTCCTGGAATGGAGGCCGCCTTTATTGACATCGGACTTGAAAAAAATGCATACTTGTTCTTGGATGATTTGCTTTCTGATAAATTTCTAAAAGAAAACAACTTAAAAAAAAGGGAAGTCACAAATATCAGCAAGGCGCTTAAAAAAGGTGATGAGCTGCTTGTACAGGTTGTCAGGGAGCCTATGGGTGAAAAAAACGTAGCATTGACTACCGATATTTCAATGTCGGGCAAATGTCTTGCATTCATACCTANNCTAAAAGTATTGAGGTTAACATATCCAAGAAAATCAAAAATCCTGAGGAGCGCAAAAGGCTTGAAGATATAGGCAGCGAAATTATGAAAAATGGAAACGGGATGATATTCCGTACATTTTCAAAGGATTGCTCAAGAGATGAAATAGAAGAGGAATATTCACTGCTTTCAAAAGTATTTGAGCAGTTGGAGAAGGAATACAACTATTCCTATGCGCCCAAGCTCCTGTATCGCAGCAGCTCCATGATTGAAAAAATGTTTCTGGACTACATTGATTCAACAGTGTCAGAAATATATGTGGAAGACAAGGAAACAAAGGAACGGGTTCTTGTACTTATTCATAAGTTTGCTTCAGATAGGCTTAAAGAAATCAAGGTTGTGGAGACAGGACGAGCGTTTGAGCTTTTCGGTGTGGAGAAGCAGCTTGAAATGCTCTTTGAAAGAAAGGTGGAACTGAGCAACGGAGGATCGATTTTTATTGATGTCACGGAGGCACTTACGGTAATTGACGTGAACAGCGGCAAGTACGTGGGCAGCGACAACATGGAGGATACCGCTCTTGCCATAAATCAGCATGCTCTTGAGGAAATAGGCAGACAGGTAAAGCTCAGGGATATAAGCGGAATAATTATTATAGACTTTATCGATATGAAGAATAAGGACAACGTCGACCTTTTAATAAGTAAGGCAAGGTCTGTTTTTAAGGAAGACAGGGCAAGGACCAATATATTGGGAATG
>DOON01000098.1:0-509 GCA_003514865.1 Clostridiales bacterium | reverse complement strand
ACGAGGCTTAATCTCATGGAAATCACAAGGAAGAAGGACCGCGAAAATTTCTTCAACCTCATCACTGAGGAATGTCGGTGCTGTAAGGGCAGCGGGAGGATAAGCTCAAATATTTTCATATTGATGAAAATAGAAGGTATTGTCAAAAGAATAAAGAAGAATACATCCTGTGAGGCAGTCATACTTAAGACGGGATATATTCTATACGATAAAATAACATCAGAGTGCATGGATATAATAAATAAAATTGAGAAGCAATATAATATGAAGATTTATTTCCTCAGAGATAAGAATATAGAGGACCATGAAATTCATATCGATAAAATGGGCAAAAAAGATTATATTAACAGTATATTTAAGCAAAAATAAGTTGACAAACATTGCTTTGTTTGATAATATTTATATTTGTTAGAGCCGCACGGATCAGGTTAAAACTATGAGTACCTGCAATGGCGAGACTGGGAAGAGGAGGTAATTTTATGTACGCAGTTATTGAAACAGGTGGAAAA
>DOON01000109.1 GCA_003514865.1 Clostridiales bacterium | reverse complement strand
TATGGTCGAATTAAGGCTTTATTTAATGTAGCTGGTTTTTCCTAAGCCACGCAGAGCTAAAGCTCAACGGTGAGAGCTGGTTTTTTACATGCGTATAATCTCCTTGCCTTGAGTAGGGAGATTATATTTATTTTATTTATTTTTGAAAGGATGGTGACGGTTATGGACTCTGATCCCANNTACTGAAAATGGAAAGAAGAATAGTAGATTTAATCAATGAAAACAAAGTTCAGGATATAAGGAATGAGCTGCTTGAGCTGAATATCGTGGACATTGCCAATGTACTGGAAGAGGTTGACAAACATCAGCTTGTAATGATTTTCAGAATTTTACCGAAGGATGTTGCATCAGGCGTTTTTGCATATATCCCGGTTGAACTACAGCAGCATCTGGTCGAATCAATAACCGACAAGGAAGTTAAAGGCATAATAGACGAACTGTTTTTGGACGATGCCGTTGACTTTATTGAGGAGATGCCTGCCAATATTGTTAAAAAGGTTTTGAAAAACACAGATGAGGAACTCAGAAAACTTATTAACCAGCTTTTGAATTATCCTGATTATTCAGCAGGAAGTATAATGACTGTTGAATATGTGGATCTTAAGAAAGAAATGACAGTAAAAGAGGCTATCGGACACATAAAAAAGACAGGTGTTGATAAAGAAACAATCAATACATGCTATGTAATAGGCAAAAACAGGAAGCTTGAAGGCGTAGTATCAATAAGAAAATTGATTTTAAGCAACGATGACAATATTATAGGAGATATCCTGAATGAAGATGTAATATCGATAAAAACGACGGACGACCAGGAAAATACAGCACAGCTGTTTAAAAAATATGACCTGACTGCAATGCCGGTTGTTGACAATGAAAATAGGCTTGTGGGAATTATAACGGTGGATGACATCGTAGTCATCATCGAACAGGAAAATACGGAAGACCTTCAGAAGATGGCAGCTATGCAGCCTTCGGAGGAAGAATATTTAAAGACCGGAGTATTGCAGCTTTCCAAACACAGAATAACATGGCTGCTCATACTGATGCTATCAGCAACATTCACTGGAAATATCATGNNGTGTGCTTCAATCTGTTGTTGTGCTGACGGCATTTATTCCGATGCTCATGGATACGGGAGGAAATGCCGGTTCACAATCTTCAACACTTATAATCAGAGGCTTAGCTCTTGGTGAAATAAGCATGGGTGATGCTTTAAAGGTGTTTTGGAAAGAGCTCAGGGTGAGTATAGTTGTGGGTTTGATTCTTGCTTTTGTAAACTTCCTGAGAATTTTTTATCTGGAAGGTGTGGGGGCGATGGTATCACTTACAGTGTGTTTTACACTTTTCATGACGGCTGTTCTTGCAAAGGTGGTGGGAGGGTTGCTTCCTATAGCTGGTAAAAGAGTAGACCTTGACCCGGCCATAATGGCAAGTCCATTAATAACAACAATAGTTGATGCATTTTCATTAATTATTTATTTCAAGATGGCTCATATATTTCTTGGCTTATGATAAAATGTATGATATAAGCTTTTAAAAATCAGATATATGATTTTGCAATCTATGAAGACTGTTAACAGCAGTCTTCATTTTTTTAACATGTTGAATGAAATTTTTATTTGACATGTGCTTCTAAATGTGCTAGTCTTTATAAGACAAAAATCTTTAAACTCGGTACAGAGATGCCGGCAAGATTATAATATTCATGGTCAGTTTTGATATCTAAAATCTTGCGGTGAGCAGGATTTTTTATTTTGCCGTTCTAGGCAACGGACCGCCCATGAAACTAAGCATTTCATATTGAGTTTTCTGCGCCATTTGTTAATAAAATAAACCACGAAAAGGAGCTAATTATGGCAAAGAAAATTAATCAACACGTTGACACAGACTATTCACTGGAGAAGGTTCCCGAAAATGCACGCAAAGGCTTCTGGCCTATGTTCTTCATTATGCTAGGGTTTACATTCTTCTCAGCCAGCATGAGTGTTGGCGCAAAATTGGGGAATAATCTGAATTTTGCAGATTTTATTTGGGCAATTATGATCGGGGGAATTATTTTGTCGGTATATACAGGTGTGCTTGCATATATCGGCAGTGATACGGGCTTAAGCCTTGACTTACTGGCACAGCGCTCATTTGGAAAATACGGTTCTTACATACCGTCCGCACTTATAAGCTTTACGCAGCTTGGATGGTTCGGAGTAGGCGTTGCAATGTTTGCCANNTTTGTCAATAAATCCTATTATTTTGGTAATAATTGCAGGCATGTGCATGACTTCATCCGCTTATTTCGGAATAAAAGGCCTTGAAATAGTTAGCTACATCGCAGTTCCTCTGATTGCTGTTCTTGGAATATATTCAATGGTTACTGCAACTGTAACCGGAGGCGGACTGACAGCTGTATTCTCAAAAGGGGATGGCTCCATGTCCATCTTCGCAGGTGTCGGCATGGTTGTGGGATCGTTCATCAGCGGCGGCACATCAACACCTAATTTCATACGTTTCGCAAAGTCAAATAGAACGGCAGTTATTACAACTGTTATAGCATTTTT
>DOON01000233.1 GCA_003514865.1 Clostridiales bacterium | reverse complement strand
CTTCCCATGCGGAGATAACCCAGTTCAACAAAGTTCTTGAAGCCTAACTTTACCGCTATTTCATTTCTGACCTTTACAAGCTTGTCGTAAATCAAATCAAACTTAGACTCATTTTCTTCAAAAAAACTGCTCCATTTTTCGTAAGCGCTCTTTCTTACTGCCCTGTCCGTTGATTCCATATATGGCTGGAGCTGAGACAAATTCAATAATTTGCCATCAAAGTCTATCTTTGCTGATGAAATCAATTTTGAATATTCACTGGTCAGCTTGTTTTCCGCCTGCATAAGAGGAACAACTTCATCAGAAAATGTCTTTATTTCCATATCTGCAAGAATGAAAAGCTGAGGCTCCGCCAGATGCTTAATCTCATCCTTGAATCTTGAATTTAAGAGTGCTTTGTAAAATTCAACTCTCAGCCCGTGAAGCTTCGGGGAAATCATGTCAATATATTCATTTTCTATGTCATAAAATTCATCTGCTGTATTTATTGAATTTCTTATCAATACAAGCTGCGCCATGGTATCAACTTCCTTCTGCAGCTCATTTATCTTTTGTACGTATGTATATTGTTCCTCTGCGGTTTCAGAGCGGTTGAAGGCTTCAATCAGCTTTTCATACTGCCCTTTGATGCTGTCGTAATCCGGACGTTTGTATTCGTATTCACTAAATTTCATATTCACCTCTCAATTTTCCGGAATGAAATAATTCCGGATGATACTAATATTATACCAAAAATTGATAAAAATAAAAAGCGAATTAACACGATTGAGCAATTATTTAATATTAGACACTCCATTGTTAAAAATTAATTGCAGTGTGCGAAACAGATATGTTATAATGTCCGTGAAGTAAAAGAAAAAGGTAAACATATGAAAAATATCATAGTAAAAGTATTGAAAAATTCAATTGCCGAAGAAATGGAGCTTGAGCCCGGCGATGAGCTTGTTTCGGTAAACAATTGCACTGTAAGAGATTACATAGACTATAAATATCAGATATCAGATGAAATGGTTTTATTTGAGGTGAAAAAAGTAAACGGTGAGGTCTGGGAGCTGGAAATAGAAAAGGAGTATGATGAGGATATAGGCATAGTGTTTGAAAATCCTCTCATGGACAATATAAAGGTATGCTCCAACAAGTGTATTTTTTGTTTTGTAGACCAGATGCCAAGAGGAATGCGCAAGACACTTTACGTAAAAGATGATGATACGAGAATGTCATTTCTCTACGGCAACTTTATAACTCTGACTAATTTGACAGACGATGAAATAAGCAGAATAATTGAATATAGAATAAGCCCCATAAAGGTATCTGTGCACACAACCGACAAGGAACTTAGAAAATACATGATGGGCAACGACAAAGACATGGATATTATGGTATATCTCAAAAAGCTTATTGATGCGGGAATCACTGTAGATTGTCAGATCGTTCTTGTAAGAGATGTGAATGACGGCGAACAGCTGAATAAAACTATAAGAGACCTGTCGTCACTGCATCCCGGACTGCGAAGCGTAGCGGTGGTGCCTGTGGGACTGACAAAGTTCAGAGACAGGCTTACAGAGCTCAGGCCCTTTGACAAGGACAGTGCCATAGGGGTGGTCGAGCAAGTAACCAATATCCAGAATGAGCTTTACAAATCCATGGAAACAAGATTTATATTCATAGCGGACGAATTTTATATTACAGGCGGTATGGATTTTCCATCATACGAAGAATATGAGGACTTTGACCAGCTTGAAAACGGCATAGGAATGTGCAGGCTGTTTAAGCAACAGGTGGAGGAGCTGCTTGACGAATATGAAGGCAGAAAGCCCGTAGCTGAAGAAATCACGCTTGTAACGGGTGTGGCGGCATATAATCTCATAGAAGAATTAGCCCAAAAAATAATGGAAAAATTACCTTTAAAGATTAATGTAGTAAAAATAATAAACAGCTTTTTCGGAGAAAGAATAACTGTGTCCGGACTAACTACCGGAAAGGATATTATAGATCAGCTGAAGGGAAAGAATTTTAAAAATATAATAATACCAAACAATATGATTAACGATAACAATGTTATGCTTGATGATTTGACGGTTGAAGATTTAGAGAAGGAATTAAATGCGGAAATAGCAGTATGCGACGTTGACGGCGAAGCGCTGCTGAATTTGATTGCGCAATAGCGGAGGAAGAAATGGCAAGACCAGTTGTAACAATAGTAGGAAGACCTAATGTGGGTAAATCCACACTTTTTAACAGAATTGCAGGTAAGAGAATTTCCATAACAGAAGATACACCGGGAGTAACAAGAGATAGAATATATGCTGAGTGCGAATGGCTGGATAATCATTTTACGCTGATTGATACAGGCGGTATTGAACCAAATACCACGGACACAATATTTGCTCAGATGAGAATACAGGCCCAAATAGCCATAGATATGGCTGATGTTGTCCTGTTTATGGTTGACGGTAAGGAAGGCGTTACTGCGGCAGACATGGAAGTTGCCCAGATGCTGAGGAAGGCAAAGAAGGAAGTTATATTGGTTGTGAACAAAATGGATAAGTTCGTCAATGACGACAATGCATATGAGTTCTACAACCTGGGAATAGGTGATCCTGTATCAGTTTCGTCCACAGAGGCACTGGGCATAGGGGATTTGCTTGATGAGGTAATTGCCAAATTTGACGAATCCATGAACACAGAGGAAGATGATGACAGCATTAAAATAGCAGTTATAGGCAAGCCAAACGCAGGAAAGTCATCCATAATAAACAGAATAATAGGTGAAAACAGGGTTATTGTAAGTGATATACCGGGAACTACGAGGGATGCCATAGACACAAAATTTGAGAGAAACGGGCAGAAATATACTTTAATAGATACGGCAGGAATAAGAAAAAAGAGCAAGATAAGTGAAACTGTTGAAAAGTACAGCGTTCTCAGAGCATTTACAGCTGTTGAGCGCGCCGATATATGCATACTTGTAATAGATGCCGACAAGGGTGTAACCGATCAGGACATACGTATTGCGGGATATTCTCATGATAACAACAAGGGCATGGTAATTGTGGTAAATAAGTGGGATTTAGTTGAGAAGGACAACAGCACCTTCAAC
>DOON01000107.1 GCA_003514865.1 Clostridiales bacterium | reverse complement strand
GATTTCTTGTTGATTATAGCTGATTTTCTCAGAGTATCCTCTTCAAAGGACGCAACTATAATCTCTCCGTCAATTATCTCATCAAATTTAAGAATACTCTTTCCTAGGAGTGTTTCAATGATATTATCGTAGGATGTGCTCAGATGCCGCTGGTCCGTATTAATCAGACTCATAGCAATATCCTTCATGGTGATAATACCTGCAAGGCACCCCTCCTCGTCAATAATGGGAAGAGTTCTCAGCTTATTTTCATTCATGTTGAAATATGCAAAATGCACCGATAAATCTTTGTTGAAAGGCCTTACCCTATCATAATCCAAATCCTTAATTTGGATTTTAACATTGTCCAAAACCTTTGGGACTTCAATATTGAAATACTTTAAAACAAATTCAGTTTCCTTGTTAATATTGCCCAATATGTATGGTTCGGAAGTCTCTCCAAGCCTATTCTTCAGCAATGCCAGCGCAATTGCCGCACACACGCTGTCCGTATCGGGCTTTTTATGCCCAAAAATTAAATTTTGCCTCATGTTTTTCCCTTTCCTTATTTCATCATTTAACTTCCCATCTTAGATCCTTACCGTAAAATTTCAGCAGGAGAAAATTATTTAAAACCCTGGACATAATTCTGTCCGAATACGTCTGCGCCAACCTCTCAATAGACATATTTGTTGAAATTATGGTATTCTTTCCCGTTATGAGCCTGCCGTTTATAATATTGAACAGTTCAGAATTTGTAAAAGAATTGGTGAGCTCTGTGCCCAAGTCATCTATAATCAGCAAATCACAGTCAAAAATCATGCTGTAATTAATTTTATTTTCTTCTGTTTCATTCTGAGAGTTAAATTTATGATTTTCAATAATTTCAAAGAGTGAAAATGCGGTCTGGTACAAGACGGATATTTCCCTGTCAATAAGCGCCTTAGCTATGCAATTGCACAGAAATGTCTTGCCTAACCCTGTGCCTCCGTAAAAAAACATGCTTATGTTGGAGTCATGAAAATTATAGCAGAATTCTTCGCTCACATCTAAAATTTTATACATGTTCTGCCGAGGTGTAAGTTTTTCATTTTCATAAGGCTCATTGCTGAAAATATTGATGTCAAATGTGCTGAAATTTTCTTTTTTAAGCATGTGCACCATATTTGACATGGTATACAGATTGTTAATAAGCTGGCTGTTAAAACAACTACACCTGCTTCCGTCAGAAATATATCCGGTATCGCTGCATTTCTTGCACTGATAAACGGGCTCCGTATAATGTTCGGGGATACTGTTATTCAAATATATTTCTTTCCTGAGCTTCTTTAAATTTTCAACTTCTCTTTTTAACACTGCCGCCTGCTCCTCCAAATTGTCCGGCCTTGCCAAAAAAAGCTTGGAAAGCTTTATGCTAATCAGCTTAATTTGTCTTTCCGTTTCCTCCAGCTCAGGAAATCCCGCATACAGCTTTTCTTTTCTTACATCAGCATCATGTGCTGCTCTCAACCTTTTTCTGTTATAATCAGTCATTATATTTTCAATTATCTGCTTATTTATTTTCATCACCTCCTTCCTTAGGCATGCCAATACCTAATTTATTGAGCTTTTTTTCAAGCTTTTGCTTCGCTATCTTCTCCAATTCCTCCTCAGAGTAATTTTTCATTTTTTGGTCGAAATTATGAAATTTATTGTTTGGCTTAGTATCCTTATTTGGAACACCTTGCTTTTTTACTTCCGGCTTCACATCATTCTTAAGGTCCTCCAATGTCTTGAACCCTTTTTCATTCCAGCTTTTCAGAATGCTGTCGAAATAAGTAAAGCTTGGATTCAGCGTATTTACAGACTTATCAAGGCACTTCATTATCATTTCCATGGAAAACTCCCATTCATCAATCCACCTGTCAATTANNGGTTATCCTCATTGAGGGCTCGTCCAGGGGCCTGAAAATCCCCAGATATCTGCTGATTTTAGAATAAATCGAGAATCTGTCATTTCTTTTTTCAAGATATTCCACCATTGTGTCCATATCCTTTACTCCAGCGTCAAACCAATCCTTCAGAACCTTTTCTATGCTGCTGAATTTTTTTATCTTTCTGTTATTTATGCTGTAGCTGAAGGCCTGCGTCATCATGTCAGGAGCCATTTTATAATTGCTTCTCCAATTGTTGATTTTTTGCTTTTCGTTTACTGTAAGAGGCCTTCCGAACATTTCCTCTATATCCTGCATCATAGTGATATTTTCCGAGTGCTTCATGTTATCAATGAGTATATCCACTTCAGAAACTTCCGGCTCATTGCCATCTGTTTTTTCATTGTAAAAATTATCTATATACAGCTGCTTGAGATTTAAAAATTCAACTCTGCAGTCAGAACCGTCCTCCGTGGCATACCTTGTTACGATACCAAGACCTTCCCAGTATTTCCATGCATCCTGCACCTCATTCATGGACAGATTCAGCTGTCTCGTTATGGTGCTGTTGNNACCTTGACGTAGTTACCATCAGCCATTGGCATATACACATCAATAAATATATTCTCAACAGGAGTATCTCCTAAATCTATTTTTTTCATTTCTTGAAGAATAAAATACATAATCTGCTCCTTTTTGGCAAAAATATACTGTAATAACAGGTTGAAATACCGAATCAAAAATTGTAATATATTTGTAACAATATTGTTATATTTTTGTGAAAACATTTTTCTTCATAACAGGTTGACAATTAATTGTCTCTTCGAGTATAATATTCCAAGATAATTAATTGAAGGAACAGTGTCCTACGAATTAATTATATCATTTTTTGTATAAAAAGAGAATTAGTATTTTCTTCATGAATGATATAATTTTACAACGAAAAATAATCAGGAAGTAAACCATGAGAAAATTAAATTTAACTTTTAAAAAATTAAATGTCACTGAATCTATTAAAATATTCAAGCAGTTCCCCGAAAAGAAACTGAGACAAGTAATTGATATCAAATTTTCACTTACAAAGCAGGTTAAAGGTGCAATCGCACTGACATGTGCAACCGCAATGGTTTTAAGTGCCAGCTACACTTCTACCTATTTAAGAACCCATGAAAATAACGTCTATTCCACCGATAGTTTCACAATTACGGAAAACGGAAAAGAGTTGTGCAAGGTCAGGGATGCGGAGCTTTTAGATGATGCCCTTTCCAAGTTGGAAAAGAATTTAGAGAGTACATATCAACACGAAATAGCAATCGAAAGTAAGTATGACGTTGTCCCTTCTAAGGCTAAAGACAACGAAATTGTATCCGAAACACAGCTTTATGAAATACTTGAGACCAATGTTAACTATTGCATATTGGCATATGCAATCAATATTGACGATGAGCAAATAGGTATTGTAAATTCGGAATACGAAGCAAAAAGTGTAATAGAGGAAGTT
>DOON01000292.1 GCA_003514865.1 Clostridiales bacterium | reverse complement strand
TATGCAAATCTGAATAGAGGGTTATGGAAAATATCAGTCTCTGTGTTTACATTTATTTCTTCCCCGCCAGCTCTTCCATTATTTTTACAAATTCGTCGTTTGCTTCATACCCCTGGAACTTCTGCTTGTTGTTCTTATTGCTGAATTCAGTGAAGTACTCCTTTTTAACATAAACCTTTTTAGCTTCTATATCGTAATACAAATCAAAATTATATTCTTCGTTACCGCCGAAAAAAAGCTTCTTACCTTTTACGGAAAAGTCTGAGTCGACCCAGTAATAACCATCCTCTTTTAAGGGCAGATCCTCCAGCAGCTCTGTTTTCTTTAGTTTATAAAGACCTTCAAACAGTCTTTTAGCATTGTCAGCCTTGGTTGAATCTCCCGGTTTAGATGATTCAAAGCTGTCTATATGTTTTATTTTTTCATGCTGATTGGTATATCTTATCCCGTTTTTGGAATAAACCCTTACATCAATATCTGAAACAGTGCTTATTGTACCGGATATTGACCTGATATCAGCCTTCATGACCTCATCAATAACACCCGCATAATCACTTTTTCTGAAAAATGATAATACAAGTGCCACTATAGCAGCAAACAGCGCTATGAGCAGCATTACACGGCCATATTTAATTTTTCGTTTTCTACCGTACACGTTTCGCCTTCTTGCCATAAATTCACCAACCTATACGTTTTATTTTAAGAAGCTTTTCAATTCTGGCTCCAAGCTCCTCAATGGTACCCTCATTGTCAATAACCTCATCTGCCAGAAGAACCTTCTTTTCTATGGGCATCTGTTTATTAATTATGTTCAGCACATCCTCGGGGTTTTTGTTTTCTTTCAAGGCTCTCTGTCTAAGACGTTCTCTCTGTGTTTCCGGGCTTACATATATGAGCCATATTTCGTCATACTTAAGACCATATTCTTTTTCTTGCTGCAAGTTCTCCAAGATGAGAGGAATATCAAGAAATACAGTTTCGCCACCGCTTTCCTCTACTCCTTCCATGAGCTTTCGGATTACATAGACATGCACTATCCTGTTCAGGTCCTTCAGACTTTCCTCGTGATTGAAAACAATGCTTCCAAGCTTCTGCCTGTTTATTGTACCATCATCGTTCAATATTCCTTCCCCGAAGCGTCTTACTACTTTTAAGTATAACTCACTTCCCTTAGTATATCCTTCATGCACAATTTTATCTGAATCAAGAACCTTGAATCCTAAATTTTTTATTATATCTACTGCTGTGGACTTGCCGGTTCCTATGCCTCCTGTTATCACCACAGTTTTTTTAGCACTATTTTGCATCATACCAGCTTCTTCCCACATTAACATCTGATTTCAGCTTGACCTTAAAGCTGTCCACCACATTTTCCATTTCTTCCTTAAGGATTTTTTTCACATCCTCAAGCTCCGGCTCATAGGCCTCTATTATCAATTCGTCATGAACCTGCAAAATAAGCTTTGACTTCATTTTATTGTTTTTCAGCCTTTTGTAAACTCCAACCATTGCAGCCTTAATTATATCTGCGGCGGTTCCCTGCACCGGTGTGTTCAGCGCAATTCTTTCCCCGAAGGAGCGTATATTGAAGTTTCTTGAAGCAAGCTCGGGAATATTTCTTCTTCTGCCGAAGTATGTGGTAACATATCCGTCTTCCTTGCCATGCTCCACAATTTCCTTCATATATTTATCGATGCTGCTGAAATAGCTCAGATAGTTTTCAATGTACTGCTTTGATTCCTTTCTCGGAATGTTCAGGTCCCTGCTAAGGCCGTAATCACTTATGCCATAGACGATGCCGAAGTTAACGGCCTTTGCTCTGCTTCTCATTTCAGAAGTTACCGCGTCAATGCCTACGTGAAAAACCTGTGAAGCCGTCTTTGTATGAATATCCTCATTGTTCTCAAATGCTTCTATTAAATTCTTTTCGTCTGCGAGATGTGCCAATACTCTGAGCTCTATCTGGGAATAATCCGCATCGCACAGCACATATCCATCATCTGCTATAAATGCCTTTCTCAGCTCTCTTCCTTCCTCAGTCCTTGTGGGAATATTCTGAAGATTCGGCTCAGTACTGGAAATTCTTCCGGTTGCAGCAATTGTCTGGTTAAATGAAGAATGCACTCTTCCGGTCTTACCTACAACGCTTTTTAAACCTTCAACATATGTTGAATTAAGCTTCACCGTCTGCCTGTATTCAATTATCATCCCAACAATTTCATGCTCGGATTTCAGTCTGTCAAGCACCTCAGCATCTGTTGATATTCCTGTCTTTGTCTTCTTTATTACAGGCAGCCCCAGCTTTTCAAACAATATTACCGCTAACTGCTTTGGAGAGTTAATATTGAAGTTCTCTCCCGCCTTTTCATATATTTCCTTTTCCAGTGATGCTATCTTTTCCTGAAAGTGAATTCCAAGACCGGCTATCACATTCATGTCAACCTTGAATCCTACAAATTCCATATATGCCAACACATCGATAAGTGGAAGCTCTATGGAACGGTACAGCTCTTCCATTCCAAGATTCCTGATTTCATCTGTAATCTGTTTTTCTGCTCTCAGGACTGTACTAATGTAATTATATATGTAGGACTTCTTCCTATCCTCATCCAGTTCCTTAAATGAAAGTCTTTTTTTGCCTGTTCCTAAAATATCATTTTCAGAAGGTATTTCCTGTCCTAAATATTCATATGCTATTTTGTCTATTGAATATGAGCTCTCTGAGGGTTCCAAAAGATATTTTCCGATTTCAGAATCAAAGGATATACCATTAAGCTCTATTCCTTTTTTCATCAAATATATAGCTTCATCCTTTATGCTGTGCCCTGCCGCTTTTATAGTTCCGCTTTCAAAAATACTTTTCAGTTCATTCAGCACTCTGTCTTCATCAAGCTTGTCAAAGTCCAGATAATATATATCAGCACCGTCGGATATTCCCGCTGCCACGGCATTGCCGTACAATGCCCTCTCTGAATCAAATAAAAACTTCAGCGCAAATTTCCCGCTTTTGTCTATACAATCTAATGCTGTCTTGATTTCATCTTCTCTATCAATGCATATTATTTTAGTCTGATTGTTGGAAACAGATACACTTACAGAATTATTTTCAGAAATATCAAACATTGACATCTGTGATTCAGCATGCTGCTCTTCCTCTGCCACTCTCTTTTTTAGGGTTCTGAATTCAAGCTCATCATACATGCTCAAAAGTTTTTTTGAGTCCGGCTTTTGAATTCTGTATTCTTCCAGGTCAAATTCAATTGGGATGTCTTTTACTATACGTGCGAGAGTCTGGCTCATGTATGCCTGCATTTTATCATTTTCAAGCTTCTCACGCATCTTTCCCTTAATGTTTTCTATATTTGCATATATATTATCAAGGCTTCCATATTCCTGCATCAGCTTAAGGGCCGTTTTTTCTCCTATTCCTCCCACGCCGGGTATATTGTCGGACTGGTCTCCCATAAGCGCCTTCAGATCCACGAACTGCTCCGGACTTATTCCATATACATCGTCCATGGCTTGTAAATCCATTTCTTCCGTGTTTGTAACTCCCTTTTTCGTAAGAACAACTCTTACATTTTCATCTATGAGCTGCAGATAATCCTTATCGCTTGTAACTAAGTAAACATCAGCACCTCTTTCCTCTGCAGCACTTGCAAAGGGNNCATCTGCTTCAAAACCTTCTATTTCAACACATTTAATATTATGTATGTCAAGCACGTCCCTTATGAGCTGAAATTGCTCAACCAGCTCATTTGGCGCCTTTGCTCTCGTAGCTTTATATTCCTTGTACTGCTCATGCCTGAAAGACGGCTTTTTAGGATCAAATGCAACGCATATGTATTCAGGAGAATATGTGTCTAAAAGCTTATACAGCATGCTCAGAAATCCGAAAACCGCATTTGTATACTGCCCTTTTTTCGTTTTTAAGGGCGGCATCGCGTAAAATGCTCTGAAAAGCAGGCTGTTGCCGTCTAATATCATTATCTTGTTGTTCATATAGTCTCCTTTTTACTAACTTATATTATTATAATTATATCAACTAATATGCCCGGGGTAAAGTTATATTTTGTATCATATATTGGATTTTCAAACATATAATTGAACCAACGGAGGAATGTCATGAATTCTATTGAACCAAAAAACTATAATTTTTCTAATGTCAAATATTTTTCGCCAATGCAGCTCAGCGAGCACTATGTACTGTATACCAGGTATGTGGATTGCATAAACAGGGTAAATAAAAGCCTGTATTCAAACTCAACTTATTCCATATGCAATCCAAACTACAGTGATANNGATCTGCCTCAAAGTCCAAAACCTACTGTCTCGATGCAGTCAAGCTTCATGAATTATATTTTGAAAATCTAACCGGCAACAATACCAGTATTTCCGGTACTGCAGCATCAGTAATAAACGAAGCATTCGGCTCCTACAGCAATTTTCTGGATAAGTTTGAATGCATAGCTCTGTCAATGCACGGGTGGGTGCTGTTCTGCTACGACAGGTACAGCAGAGAGTTTTACATATATGGGCAAGATTCCCACGACGAAGGTGTGATGCTATTTGCGGAACCTCTCATAGTGCTCGATGTATATGAACATGCTTATATGATTGATTATGGCATAAACCGGAAGGATTATGTTGAAGCATTCATTTCAAATTTAGACTTCGACGTCGTAAATAAGCGCCTCCAGAATCTTAATTTATAAAATCCCTGTAACCGACTTAAGGTATATACATATAATATCGTAAACAATACTTTAAGGAGGATTGAACATGGGATTTTGCAGGGATAACAGAATTGGCGGAGAAAGCGGATCAAGTTTACTATTCTTTTTCTTGCTTCTGGTAATTTTATTTCAATGTTGCGGCAATGATTTAGAATGCTAATAACGCAAATATAAAAAATAGAAGGTCTGGCTAAAACCAGACCTGATTATTATTTATATTATTCATATCTTTCAATCATAAATTCTTTAAATTTTTCTTCTATTTTGGAGAAATATCTGTCCTGCTGATACACGTAGTACAGCTTTCTTTTAAGAACCATTCCGTCCACTTCCAGAAGAAATACTCTTCCGTCGGCAAGTTCATTCTCAACGGCCTTTTTAGGCAACACAGCAACACCCAGGTTGTTTGCAATAAACTTCTTTATTATTTCATTGTCCTCAGCCTGAATAACAGTGTTTAATTCATTGAGTTTTATGTGTTTTTTATTTAAGAAGTTCTCAAATATCTGCAATGTGGCAGAACCCTTTTCTCTCAAAATAAATTTTTGCTCCCGCAGCTGCTCCAAAGTTATTTTATCTGAATAAAATTCACTCCTCTTATCAGATGAGGCAACTATTACAACTTCATCTTCGGCAATGCAGATGCTTTTAATTTTTTTGTTTTTAGCAACCGTTCCTGTAAAACCAAAGCTGGTGAAGCCTTCCTCAATGTTGCTGAACACCATACCTGAATCAACCTTCTTTATGGTGTATGTAATATCAGGATAAAGCTTGCCAAAATCAATAATTAAATCATGTATATAGTAATCTGCGGGCATAGAGCTTGTATAGACCGTGAGGTTTCCATAAAGCACATCATCATCTCTTTTTATTAACGAATATATTTTGTTTTCTTCGTTCAGAACATTTTTGGCATATTTATAAAGCAGATGTCCCTCTTCTGTAGGAATAATCTCTCTGCCGTTTTTTTTAAATAGCTCCGCCCCGAAATCCTTCTCTAAAAGCTGAAGCTGCTTTGATACGGCAGGCTGAGTTATATAAAGCTTTTCAGCTGCCTTGGAAATATTTTTTAAATTTATTACCTCAATAAATGTTCTCAAATAAGATGTGTTCATATTTACCTCTCTATATTGGCTGTATTCCCATGCCTATTGCTTCATGTTCGAATCCTCTTCGGGGTGATCCTATCTGTCCATACAATACTACCGCAATCCAGTTTCCGCTTGAGGGGTCATCCTCCACCAGCATACCTCTTACAATGGTAAATGATAATCCCGCACTTCTAAGCACCTCTCCAAGCATTACCTGCCCCCTGCAATAACCGCTGAGAGCTTCTATGATTGCATGATAAAGAGCATGCTCCTCGTGGTAGTTTTCTCTGATAATATCCTCGCGAGATGCGGCAGTTTCAATCGCTGCCACTATTTTCTTAGCATCCATGGAGCCTGCCTGCCCTCTGTAAATAACATAGCTTTTATCTTCGTATTACTTCTGAAGCTCTTTCATGTCATCACTCAGTGCAAGCAGCAGTGCTATTTTTCCTATTCCTCTCTTTTCCATCAGCTTTCCGCCTTCATGGTTAATTTAAAAGCAGCTGCATTGCAGCTGCCTTTATTATACATTAGAATGGCGAACATTCCAATATTTTTTTCTCATAGGCCAATGTATTGTTTTCAAGTTCATCGGCTTTTTCCTTGTACTCTCTCACAAATTCCTCATCGTCTATTGCATCCAGGTTAATTCTTACATTCAGAATGGCTGAAAGAACAGCGGTACGAGCAAGCATTGCTGCAACCAGACCGTCTGTTACGGCATTGGAGTTTCCTCTTATCACCACTGCCTCAGCCAACGGAAGTATTTCATACGAAACTTGTGCCACTTCAAGCGGAACAGATGCAGCCAGCTTTGAGCTTTCTCTGATAGCATTTTTTCTCACAGATTTCTCCTCATCTGTTTCCTTCGGAAGTTTGTATGCTTCCATAACCTTATTGTAAGCGATACTATCCTTTTCTATGAAATTNNTTTTTCTTTTACTTCACTCATTTCATCTTCATGCTCGGCATATTTCTTCTTTCCGATTGTGAGCCTTGCAACCATCTCAGAAAGCGATGCGCTCAATGTGCCGCATACGGCTGCAACGCTTCCACCTCCAGGAACAGGCTCGTTGGATGCCACCACATCGGCAAATTCCTTTAAAGTCAAATTTTTCATTGGTTACTCCTTACGATTTCTCCGTTTTTAATTACCGTCTCAACTATGTTTACACCGGCATGATATGGAAGAAAGTTAATTGAGGGATATTCGAGTATGATGATATCTGCCTTTTTCCCTTTTTCAATACTTCCTATTTTACTGTCTCTTCCCAGTGCCGCAGCAGCGTTTATGGTCAGAGCCGTAACTATTTCTTCTATGGACATATTCATATGCAATGCCGCAAGAGCAATAACCAGAGGCATTGAATTTGTGAAACAGCTTCCAGGATTGAAATCTGTTGCCAGCGCAACGGCACAGCCTGAGTCAATCATATGTCTTCCCCTGGCAAATTCCTCCTTGAGGCAGAATGCTGTGGCAGGCAAAAGCGTGGCGATTGTAGTTGATTCAGAAAGCATTTCTATTCCTCGGTCTGAA
>DOON01000254.1:1543-8233 GCA_003514865.1 Clostridiales bacterium | reverse complement strand
TCCGCAACCGCCCTGTACACTGATTCCTGACAGAAGTAATGGTCTGCAAATGCTGTAACACCATTATTTATCATTTCTGCGGCAGCAATTACCGCTCCCCAATAAACATCCTCGGTTTTAAGCTTACTTTCATAGGGAAATATTTTTTCGTTAAACCAGTTATCTATTGAAATATCCTCCGCAATACCTTTCAGTATATTCATAGGCGAATGCGTGTGAAGATTCACAAATCCCGGCGTCACATACAGTCCCGTACAGTCTATAACTTCATATCCCTCATGCTCTTCCTCTCTTGAAATTTCGGCTATCTTTCCGTTATCAATATATATGCTCAGATTCTTTTCCAAATTTCCATTTTCATCAATTATATTACCGTTTTTTAATAAAATTTTAGAATTTATCATATAGCTTTCTCCATGTTTTTTCAACATTATACCATACACAACCGCCGTTGAGGCAATAATTTATTGCATAAACAAATTGTATCCGACTGCATATAATATATTATTTATAATGTAGATTATCAGAAAGGTGTGAAACTTAGTGCGAAATAATAACTTTAACAAACCATACATAGCGCGAAATTCGCTTTTAAAAAACACTGAAAAACTCCCTGTTCTTGCTCAGGAAACACCTGAGCAGGGTAATGTTCCCGCTCCTGCCGAGCCTGGAACTGCTCCGGAACAGGCTGTGCAGCAACCTGCCACAGGATACCTCGCCGTGAGTGTGTTTACTGCTTCCGGAGCCCTGCCTGTTGAGGGTGCGGTAGTAACTGTATACATACTGGACGACAACGGTGATGAAAATATCATATCTCATCAGGTTACAGATGCCAACGGAAAAGTTCCAAGCATAGAATTACCTTCGTCCTATAATCCTCAAAATCCCCTGGAAAGTAGCCATTACTACTTCAGCACATACAATTTAAGGGTGCAGGCCGTAAATTACTATACTGTCAATATAATGGACTTCCGTATATTCCCTAATACAACCACCACATTTAATGTTCAACTCATTCCGGCAGCTGCAGGACCTAAGGGAACAGGCCCAAATCAGGTATTTGTAATTCCTCCGAGTCCCATAGACTCATCAAACGACTAAAGGTGGTGATATAATGAGCATACAAATTCCGGGACTTTCACATGTTGTTATACCAAGCACAGTTACAGTTCATTTAGGTGCTCCCGATGAGCCTGCAGAAAATGTAACTGTTCCTTTTATAGATTATATTAAAAATGTAGCATCAAGCGAAATATACCCCACATGGCCGGAAAATGCCATTCGGGCAAATGTATATGCCATAACATCAATTGTGCTAAACAGAATTTTTACAGAATGGTACCGTTCAAGAGGATACGATTTTGACATAACAAATACAACTCAATATGATCAGGCGTTCGTGCCCAACAGAGGTATATTTGATACCATATCGGCGGTAGTTGATGACATATTTAACAGCTATATCGCAAGGCAAGGTCAGTTGGAGCCGCTTTTTGCTCAATTCTGCGACGGGCGCAATGTTCAGTGTCCCGGGCTGCTGCAATGGGGAACCGTACAGCTGGCCGAGCAGGGCTATACTCCATATGAAATACTACAGTATTACTACGGCGAGAATATCAATATAGAAACAAATGCTCCATTAACGGAAGCATACGAAACCTTCCCGGGTATTGAGCTGAAATTAGGTGATGACAACCCGTATGTACTGCTACTGCAGCTTGAATTGAATACAATCTCCAACAACTACCCCGCCATACCTAAGATACCAAGTCCGGACGGTACGTTCAATCAGGCCACCAAAGAAGCCGTGGAAGAATTTCAGAGGATCTTCAATCTACCTGTGACAGGTGTTGTCGATAAAGCTACATGGTATAAAATAAGGAGTATTTATACAGCCGTAACGAAATTAGCCGAGCTTACATCCAGTGGAATGATAATAAGTGAGCTTCCGGAATTTACACCGAATCCGGGGCCAAACGAAATTGTTCCAAGGGTTCAGGCAGTGCAATACTTTCTTAATGTGCTTGCAGCCTATCACAATACAATTCCTTCAGTAGACATAAATGGTGTTCTTAATACCCAGACGAGGAGTGCTATAATGGCGTTNNAAAACATACGGACTCCCGATTACCGGGTTTATTGATGAGCAAACATGGAACGCTATGTACAATGCCGTATCAGGCATATTAGATACTCTTCCAGCTACAGCCATTTCTCTTCCCACGCTGCTGTGGCCCGGAACTGTACTGAGAGTTGGGTCCGAAGGACCTGATGTATATTTAGTTCAGCAATATTTGTCATATATAGCCTCTGTACTTGAAGGAATAACCCTTCCGGAGCCTGACGGTGTTTACGGCGCCGAAACAGAAAGGGCTGTAAGAGAATTTCAGAGATTTTTCGGAATTGATGAAACAGGCGAAGTTAATGAGTATACATGGAACAGAATTGTTCTAATATATCGAAACCTGAGATTTGGCAACACTCGTAACCCGGGACAATTTTCCGGCAATGAAGCAGCTGCACAGTAGGAGGTAAGAATGAAAAGCAAATTGGATGATATAAAAAATGCCAATCCCACACTGGAAATTCAATTCTGTCTTAGAGACATTTCCCGGGTTCACAATGACATTCCTGAGANNAACCGGTGTTTTTGACGAGCAGACCGAATCAGCACTCAAGCAGTTCCAACAATACAGCAATCTTCCCGTTACGGGAGTGCTGGACAGAAAAACCTGGAACGTGATGAACAAAATAAATGATGTATGCAAGCTATATGAATAGCAAAAAACAAAGGATGAACGTCGAAGACCGCTAATTACGGTCTTTGCTGTTCATCCTTACAATTATCTGAAAACAATGGTGCCCTCTTTCAGCGCGTCTATAATTACAAGACTTTTCAGGTTAAAGTTCATGTCTCTTAAATACTTTCCTCCGTTTTGAAACCCCTTCTCTATTGCTATTCCTATCCCCTCTACTGAAGCTCCGCTTTCATGCGCCAGATCTATAAGGCTTTTCATGGCATTTCCTTCCGCCAGAAAATCATCTATTATTAAAAGCCTGTCGTCTTCATTCAAATATTTCTTGCTTATCATTATGTTGTATTCTTTATTTTTGGTATATGAAACAACCTTTCCCCTGTACACATCTCTGTCCAGATTAAGGCTTTCTGTTTTCTTTGCAAATACAACCGGCACCTTGAAATACATTGCCGCCATGACGGCAATTGCTATCCCACTGACCTCTATGGTAAGTATCTTAGTTATTTTTCTGTTCTTGAAAAGATTGTAAAACTCTTCCCCCATTTCGTACAAAAGCTCAACATCCAGCTGGTGGTTCAAGAAGCTGTCCACCTTAAGTACCTGACCTTCCCTTACTTCTCCCGCTTCAACTATTTTTTTCTTCAACTTGTCCATAACATTCCTCTGACTGCAATCATTGTAGAATACTTTATAAATAATCATAATAACAGAGCAGAAGATAAAAATCAAGTCTTTTATAAATCCACTTTCCGTACCAAAATAATATCTGCCAACGCATTAACTATTTCAGCATCAAACTGTGTGCCGGAGCATCTTTGCAGCTCACTTACGGCTTCCTCCGAAGACAACAGCTTCCTGAAGGGGCGCCCACCGGTCATTGAATCATAGGCATCGGCTACCGCTATTATCTTTGACTGAACAGATATGGCATCGCCCTTCAAGCCTCCCGGATACCCGCTCCCATCCGGTCTCTCATGATGCATGAGAACGTATTCTGCGATTTCAGAAAACTTATTGGAGGAGCTCAGTATCCTGTAGCCCACTTCCGNNGCCCGGACTTATTCACAATATTACCGTCAATTCCAGTCATACCTATATCATGCATGAGGCCCGCAATTTTAATTTGGCGAACCCTATTTTTGTCAAAATTCATATACACGCCCAATTTCTCACATATCCTGCTGACCCTTTTTGAATGCTGCATTTCACTGTTGCCTCTTTGGTACAAATTGTGCATAAGCCTGCCTATTATTTTATTCTTAATCCTAGCGCTCTCATAGAGCTTATTGCTGTACATATTATCCTCAGCAGCCTTAAATATATCTCTCATATCTTCCGCCATGTTTGACTTGGTCTCATAGCCGAATGAAATCGAAATATCTATGGCACAATCTTTTTCCTTTAACGACAGCGCCTTTATCCTTTTAATAACCTGCTCTGCCTGTTCTCTTCCCGTCTTTATGAGTATGGCGGCAAATTCATCTCCGCCGAACCTTGCAACTATATCTGTTTTTCTGCATCCTCTGCTCAATATATCTGCAGCACTTTTAAGCAGTCCATCTCCCTTACCGTGTCCGAAGGAGTCATTAACAAGCTTAAGCCCGTTAACATCAGCCATAATCAGCGTTATTGGAAGATTCTTTTCCGTATCCAGCTCCCTTAATTTATTTTCGAAAAATCTCCGGTTATACAGTCCTGTTAAGGGGTCACAATAGCTCAGATAAAGTATTTCCTCCTGCTTTTTCTTCCTCTCTGAGCAGTCTTTAAATACAATAACAACACCGGTTATCTTTCCGTCATCCTGAATTATGGGCGCAATAGTATCCTCAATAGCCGTCTCAGTTCCATCCCGTGCAATCAGCACAGTATTACCGGACAGCTCATGCTTTTCTCCTGAATTAATTACCTTCTTGAAAATATTTCTGCTTTTCTCACATGTCTGTCTGTTTATTGTGTTAAATACCTCTTCGAATGATTTTCCGCATGCATCTTCGTTAGTCCATCCTGTCAACTGCTCCGCTGCCTTGTTTATAAAAACAACCTTACCCTTTTTGTCGGTTGAAATAACCCCATCTCCTACAGATATCAGGGTCGTCATAAACAAGTTTCTTTCATGAGAAAGCTCAAGCTCAAGATTCTTCCTCTTTGTAACATCTGTATGCGTTCCGCTGATTATATGTGGTTTGCCTTCCTCTGTCCAGGATATTACCTTTCCTCTGTCCTGAATCCATACGGTACTCCCATCTTTATGAAGCATTCTGTATTCTTCGTCATAAAACTCTATTTCTTTATTGTACAGCTTCTTGTCCCTGCTCAGCTGCGCCACTAGATCATCTGGATAAACAAGCTTCTCCCACGTTTCCTTGTCTATTGGATACAGCTCTTCCAATGTATATCCTAATATTTCCGCCCAACGTCTGTTATAAAAGCGTTCACCTGTCTGTCTGTTGACTTCCCATGTGCCGGCATTTGTTCCTTCTATTATATTTTCCATCCTTTTACGGCTGTTTTCAAGCTCTACAAGCTGTTTTTTCTCATGGGTTATTCCCATAAAATACATTGCAAAGTGGTTTCTTAAAGGTGAAAACATGCTTACTCTGTACCATTTCCCTGCAGTCCTGAAATGAAATTCAAATTCCTGCTTTCCTTTTTCCATAACTCTTTGGAAATTATAGTCCAGCTTTTCAAGTTCGCTTTGATCAAGATACCAAAAAACATCAAGCAGTTTCTTCCCTACTATTTCTTCTTCACTTAAGCCTGTCTCTTTTTCAAAAATATAATTTACTTCTTTGAATTTGTAATCACACTTAATTCCATCTTCATCGTAAATGAACTCTAAAAGTGCATATCCAATTGGCAATTCTTCAATTAAATGCTTGTAGAAACTTTCTTCTGTTATTTTCTTTTCAAGAAAAGCATACGTTTGCTTTCTGATTTCAGTAACCATTCGTTTTTCCTCACTCATTCAAAGAATATATTAGTATTATTATATAACAATATTGACAAAAATGCATCATACAAAATCAATAACCCTATTTTAACATAAAAATATGGCAATATTGTCGAAGTATGCGGAATTAATTAAAACCTCGAAAATTTTTCTCCTCCTAATCCATTTCAGCAACATACACGCATCATAATCAATTTAGCTCCGTTCCGGCCGACGTTAATATTAAAGCTACACCCTTCATCTTCCAATATCAACAGCTCACCTGCGCATACAGAAATTTTTTCATCGGCAAACTCAAAAACTGCACTGCCCCTGCCGCAGAAAAACATGTTCATTCCACTTCTTACTTCATATGTGCAATTTTTATCAATTACAGACATTTCGCCGCTGCACTCTTTATGCACCATCAAATTAAAGTCCGTCATCCTTCCGGCTGCAGATGACTCCCATCCTCCGTCAAATATGTCAATTTTATCATACGAATTTAAAACAATGTCGTACCTTCCATTATGGTACACATGAGCCGTTCCTTCAAGCATCATCAAGTATCTTGTATAATTCTGCAAATTGCTGTAAGGTGCTTCTTCCTCCGTGTCTGAAGATGCCACGCTTACCCTGAACATGAAATTTCTTTCGGCATAGCTTGAATCAGGAGGATATATGTAGTACTGACGGCTCTCGCCGCCTGACCATTTTGATAAAACAGCATCCTAAACATTTATAATTGTTATCTTCACCTTATTACCTTCTCAAGATTATTTTTGCCAATCCAATCCATAACTTTAACCTTTACCATCTCAGAATCCGGGAGCTTTTTCATATCTGTCTGAACAAAGAAGCTTCCGGAGGTTTTACCTCCGTTCATAATAACGCGTTTTTTTATCAATTCATATACGGCTTCCGGTTCCTTGTTGTCGCCCTGAGTAATAAATGTGAACACATTTTTATTCTTGAAATTTATATTATCTAAAAATGTATTTA
>DOON01000254.1:1028-1513 GCA_003514865.1 Clostridiales bacterium | reverse complement strand
TTGTCATAATCGTCAACATTGAAGCTAATTGGCTTTATCTTGCCTTTAAGCCCGAGCAATGATCCAATAGCAGCACTTACAAATCCGATTTCATTTACTGCTTCTATCTTTCTCAGTTCCCCGTTTACTATTTTTGCAATTTCCTGTGCAACTATTTCCGTATGTCCGCTTCTTGTATAATACACAACCAAATTTCTCATATATTCCTCCCGCTTCTACGATACCAGTTTTTGTAAACATCAATTTAATTATATCAGAAATACCATTTTTAACAACTGCCAAATTGCAGACAAAAAAAACTATCCCGAAACCTTATTGCAGTTTTCAAAGACAGTTTTTTAAAAAAGAATATTACGGTTCAAAATTGCTTCTTATTACTAATACCGGGCATGGCGCCTCTGAAATTACCTTCTGAGTTACTGAGCCTACAAAAAAACGCTTGAATTTTGGCAACCCTCTGTTACCCATCACAATTAAATCAAATT
>DOON01000254.1:0-1009 GCA_003514865.1 Clostridiales bacterium | reverse complement strand
GTACCGGCAAAATTCAGCTTTGCGGCTATTTGGCTCAACAGCATTTCGGCGTTTTCAGTATACTTGCTTTCAAGCTTTTTCTCTAATTCGGCACTTTCAGCAATATCGGCAATAATGGACCCGTCCACAGCATTCCAAAGATTTTCGTTTCTCTCTTTTCTTCTTTTTTCTGTTGATTTGACTACAGAGATTAGTTTTATTACTGAATTGTAAGTCTTTCCTATTTCAATTGCCTTTTTTACGGCACTGACTGATGCATTTGAACCGTCTACAGGAACAAGTATTCTTTTCATGGCAATCNNACCACCGCAAGCACCTGTTTTCCTATTAATTCCTGCGCTGTATATAAATCAGTAATTTGCGCGCTGGACTTTTTCGTTCCTATTTCATTGCCAAAATCAATCAGAAGCTTGAAGGCGGGTCTCCTCGCCTTTTCAAAAACCTCCGCCTTTACTATTTCACCCACTCTTATATCTACTTTTGCAAAATCATCAAATGTAATCATACGTGCCTCTCCATATTTGTATTATATTAGAAGCATTCGTCTTGCTGCTTCTATGCATTCCGTTCCTTTGAGCAGCTCCCCTGAGCATTGCAGCATGTGACTGCTGCCTCCTCCCTTGCCGCCAATGATTGATATGCACTCCTCAAAAATACTTTTCAAATCAATATTAAGATTTTTAGACTGCCCCATAACCAAGCTGCACACATTATCTGCTTCTGAAACAAACACAGCAACAATGTTTTCACACTCCGTTATTTTTGAGCATATGAATCGCAGATCCTTTATATCTTCCTCCGTTTTTATAAATATATAACTGATACCATCCTTAATCTCAGCGCTCTTCTTCAATTCCTCAGCCCTATATTCATTTATACGGCTGCTTAAATTAGAAGCATCTTTTTTAAGTTTTTGGGTCTCATTCATGAGTCTTTCAACATTTTTGGCAATGGCATCGGCATTGCAGGACATAACAATAGACAAATCAGATATAATTCTGCTCTTATC
>DOON01000167.1:5246-5396 GCA_003514865.1 Clostridiales bacterium | reverse complement strand
TTCCGCAAAAAGGAATAGCTTTTTCTACTAATGCCGCACTTGGCATTATTTCATTTTTTTCAACCATCACTGAGGCATCCTTTGGGTTCTCCAGAACCCATTTCACCGATTCCTCATACTGCTTAAGGAAATCTTCAATAAATTCCTTAT
>DOON01000167.1:0-5198 GCA_003514865.1 Clostridiales bacterium | reverse complement strand
AAATTCCTTATTGTTTTCGGCAAATTCCTTATTTACAACTATACATCCCGTGAAAAGCTGACCTGCATCACCGGAAGCTGTCTTCCATGCCTCGTTCAGGTCAACAAGCATTTTAACGTTGCTGTTTTTCATCATTACCTGTGTAACAAAGGGCTGAGGAAGAAGGGCAACCTTAGTATCCTCGGCTATTACAGACTGTGCCAGAGTGGCGTGGTCCGGGGAATAGTCAAGCTCAACGCTGCCGTCAAGTCCGTTTTGCTTTAAAATATAGTTCATGGCAAAATCCGGAGTGGATCCCTTTCCGCTCATGCCCACAGTCTTTCCGTCCAAATCGGCTATGGATGCAATTTCGTCCGTTCCAACTATATACAGATTTCCTATTGTATTGACCGCCATGAGCTGAATCTTGCCGCCTGTCTTGTTGTACAGTACGGAAGCCAGGTTTATGGGCACAGAAGAAATCTGAATATCACCGTTTATTATTTTGGCTGTCAGGGCATCAGGGGCGCTCTCTGCAACATATTCAACATTGTATTGCTTGCTGTTTAAAGCCTTTTCATCAATCATTTTTATCATTCCAATTGATGTTGGACCTTTCAGTCCCGCTATTGTAACATTTACGGCAGCCTTTTCTTCATTTATCGGCTCCTGTTTTTCAACGGGCTTTTGCTCTTCTGGTTTTGGGTTTTCTACATTGTTCTGGCATCCTACCGCCATTGCAATAATTAAAATTATTGCTGTCAATAGACATATCTTTTTCATGCTTCCTCCAAATTTTTATTTTTTTGATAATGCACTCTTAACGCTCAATCCTTTTAATTTTCCTAACTTACCTGTGAGTGCACCGATTTCGTCTGTGGTTCCGTCCACACTCAGTGATATCACATTCAATCCACGCTCCCTATAGGGCACACCCATTCTTCCTACAATAATCTCTCCATATTGATGGAGAATATCATTCACCTCAGTTACGCAGTCCTGGTCCTCGATTACAATTCCAATCACACCGATTCGCTTATCCATAACATCTCCTCAAATCGCAGTCACATTCACCAATTTATTCGTTCCCGATGGTCGCATAAATTGGCATATAAAAAATTCCTTGCAGGCGCAAGGAATTAAAGTATAGCATACTTAATATTTTTCCTTGCCCTCAGACAGCCTCAGGCTCAGATATTCAGATGTTTATTATTATATTAAATCATCCTTTGATATATTGAAAAACTGTGCAAAGCTTGATAAATAAAATTCCGATGGCTCTTCTTCGCCAATTTCATACAGCTTTATTCTTTCCTTTGGAACATTCAATGCAATGCTAAGCTCCTGCTTTGTCATATCTCTTTCTTTTCTGACCTGCCTTAGCTTTTCGCCCAATGTCAAATAAATCACCTCTTTTTTGACTATTTGTATATATTATAACATATTCAGTAAGGACTACAACAGCATAAAATGCAAATATTTCTTTTTTCTCAAATACATGCTATAATTTTTTACAAAGCGATTGCTATTGAGCGGAGGTTATATGATACACACTAAATGGTTCCAGGGAAGAGATAATTTAAAGGATGTTCTGGAAATAAGAAAAAATGCCCTGTATGAGGGCTGTGATGAGGATGCATCCGATATATACGATGATTTTGCTTTTAGTGCTGTCGTCTATGAAGGGGGTGCTCCTGCGGGAACAGGCAGGCTGCTGTTTAAAGAGGGCAGGTATTTCATAGATAATGTAGGTGTTGTAAACGAGCATAGAGGGAAAAATTACGGTGACTTAATCGTAAGAATGCTTGTGAGAAGGGCAGTAAACATGGGAGCTGAAAAAACATATGCATATGTATGTGACGGATGCATGGCTATTTTTGAAAATATAGGGTTTGAAAAGGTTGATTCCGGCGCAAACGGAAGATGCCTGATGGTTAAAACAGGAGATGTGGGAGGGGGCTGCGGTAAGTAAGCTGTCAGAACACAAACTTACTTACCATATTATGAAGCTCCTGCGCTTCTGAAGACATCTCATGACTGTCTGCATATAATTGCTTTGATGCTGATGAATTTATCGACACAACATTTGAAATATGCCCTATAACAGATTTTATATTTTCTATGGCAGCCAACTGTTCCCCGGATATAGATGAAATTTCCTTTACTCTGGTATAGACATCATTGGTTCCTGAACTGACCTTTGATAGGGACAACGAGGTTTCATCAGCTGTTTCTTTTCCTTTAAATACTGCATTTATACTATCTTCAATCAGAACAGATATGTTCTTAGCCGATTCAGAACTGGTTTCAGCAAGGCTTCTGACTTCGTCTGCAATAACGGAAAGCCCCTTGCCTGAAGAACCGGCATGTGCTGCCTCTACGGCTGCATTCAATGCTAATATGTTGGTCTGGAGTGTTATATTATCGATTATCTTTATTATTTTTTCTATTTCTTTTGACTTTACGCTTATTTCTGACATGGCATCTACCATCTCGTTCATTTTCCGACTGCAGCATGCTATTTCACTGTCAATACCCAGCAGGCGATTTTCTGCATCATAAGTTTTTTCTGTATTTGTCCTGATATAGGACGATATATCTTTAATTGCTGCATATGCTGTTTCGACTGAAATTGACTGCTCATCTGCACCATTTAAAATATCTGTTGTGCTTAATAAAATTTTATTTGAGCATGATGAAACTTCAGAGGACAATTGATTTATATTTTTCATGGTTTTAGCCAGCATATCTGCAGATGCTTCTATGGAAGCTCCGATTTTCCTGAAATCGCCTTTATATTGTCCAGCCGTATTTATAATCAGGTTCCCATCTGATAGCTGTTTCATTACAGCATCTATCTCATTTATATATTCGGCTAAAGATGCCGTAGATTTTTTTAATAACTCAGGTAATCTGCCGATTTCATTTCCGGATTCATATGTTATTTTGTAGTCCAGCCTTCCTTCTGCCAATGCCATTGCAAGATTTTCAATTTGAGTCAGAGGATTTGTTATGCTGGACGTTATGGTTTTGGATATAAACAGTGCGAGAACAACAGTGGCCAAGTACGTAAATACAGAAAGTGTTATTGAAAAACAGGCAGTTCTGTCACGCTCAATTGTTTTTTCCTGCAAAGCACGGTTTATATTTTCCGTGAGCATGTTCAGATTTAAATTTATTTCATTTACAATGGGTTCATAAGAGTTAAAAATAATCCTGGAGGCATCACTTTTATACTTGCTGTTCATTATTTCATTTCTGATTTCGGCTTCCTTTAAAAATAATTCAAGTATTTTATCTACATGGCTGCTGCTTTCTGACGAAGCACTCCTGAGCTCGTTCAGGCTGACGACCGTACTATCGTAGAGGTTATTGCTGTAAGAAATATACTCCGTTTTTTTGGTTGTATTGTCTGTAAGCGTGGAGGCGTACAAATTTTTTTCTATTTCTTTCAGATTAGTGGAGACAGTGGATGCAGTGTAAATTTGAGGTATTGTTATATTATTAATTTCTTTCAGGAATTTTACGGTTTCACTGAATTTCAACAGGCTTACGAAAACAGGTATAATAAACAGTATTATTATTACCGCAAATGAAATGGATAGTTTCTTATCAAGCCTCATATTTTCTGGATTCAGCTTTTTTACTGTTGTTTTATTTAACTTGATATACATATTATCTCCTTGTATTATCGTGTATTTGTCAGTATCTAAATATAGCCTATAACGGTAAAATCAAAAGAATTTCTGTGTAAAAATTTAATGTTTTTTACATATGCTCAAGGCGTTATAATAATTTACACAAAAATTACACAGCAATTACCTGCATTTGTATTAAAAATGATTTCCGCGCGCTATCTTAATCCACAATATTAGGATTAAGTGGAGAATGAAAGATGTTTGAACAGATTGAAAAGGATTTGGATTATATAATTAACAACAAGCAAATAAGAACAATATTTCAGCCAATAGTTTCTCTGAAAGACGGAAGCATTTTCGGACATGAGGCATTGAGCAGAATTATATGTCAAAGCAGTATAAGCAATCCGGATGAATTATTTGCTTCGGCAGAGAAATACAACCGGCTGTGGCAGTTGGAGCTGCTATGCAGGACGAAGGCCCTTGAAGCGGCGTTTATATTTATGATTCCTTCTTACAGCAAGAAGCTGTTCATAAATGTAAATCCTCAGATTATACATGATGAAAATTTCAAGACGGGATTTACAAAGGAATTTCTCAGACAGTATAAAATCAACCCCAGCAGCATAATTTTTGAAATAACTGAAAGAAATGTGATAACTGATATCAGCAGCTTTAAATCGACAATTACATATTATAAGAATCAGGAATACAGCATAGCAATAGACGATACGGGAGCAGGATATTCAGGATTGAATCTCATAAGTGAAGTAAGTCCCCATTTTATAAAGCTTGACATGAATCTTATCAGGGGGATAGACAAGGACATGCTCAAGCATGCGCTGGTAAAGGGAATGGTGGAATTCTCAAATGCATCAAACATATCAATTATAGCAGAAGGGATAGAAACCTATGAGGAGCTGAAAACTGTCATCGATCTTGGAGTTCAGTATGGACAGGGGTATTATATTCAGAAGCCGGATGAAAAAATAATGGAAATAAGTAAACAGGTTAAAAAAGACATTTCCGAAATAAATCTTAATAAGGATTATTTAACTTTTGGATCATCATCAAAGATTTTTATTAAAAATTTATCGCGGAGGTCATACGTTGTTAATTTAAAGGAAAAGGTGGACAACGTATATGAAATATTCAAGAAGGACAAGGATTGTTCCGGAATATGCGTGCTGGATGGGGACATACCTGCGGGGATTGTCACAAGGGAAAAAATAGCGCTGAAATTAAGTGGAAACTATGGATATTCGCTTTATCACAATAAGTGTATCTCAGAAATAATGGACAGAAAATTTCTGAGTGTAGAAAAAGACGTACCCGTCAATATGGTATCGAATATGGCTATGAACCGAACTAATGACAAGCTTTATGATTTTATAGTAATTACGGATAACGGCAACTATGAAGGAACAGTAACCATTAAGGATTTGCTTCAAAAATCCACGGAGCTTGAGGTGTCAGCCGCAAAACACCAAAACCCACTTACAGGGCTTCCGGGAAATGTAATAATTGAGCAGACATTAAGCCGGCTGATTTCGAGCCGTCAGGAATACAGTGTTGCTTACC
>DOON01000133.1 GCA_003514865.1 Clostridiales bacterium | reverse complement strand
AAAAATTATAAAAAATAAAAATTACGACAGAATAATTGCTATAGACGCATGCCTCAGCAATAAGAAAAATCAGGGAATAATTGAAGTAAGAGAAGGTCCCATCACTCCCGGAAAGGGCATAGGAAAAATCCTGCCTGAAATAGGGGATTTATCCATAATAGGTGTTGTAGATTCAAGCGACAGGGAGTTCCACGATTTAATTCAGGACACGAGGCTCTCGCTGATTTATGAAATGGCGGAAATCATATGTGAGGGGATTGCAGCGGGAATTAATATGAGGCTTGGAGAGGAATCTGACTTTAGTCGTCAGGCTTCCATAAGCAGCTTTTAAATATATAGAAATAGACGGCAGGAACATGTTCCTGCCGTCTATTTCTATATATTTTTGGCTATTGCATTACCCATCTCTCGCGTGTTCACATACTTATCGGCCTGTCCGGCTATGTCTGCCGTTCTCAGTCCGTATCTCAATACCTTTTTAACGGCATTTTCTATTTGCTCTGCTTCTTTTTCAAGGTTAAATGAATACTTAAGCATCATGGCTGCCGATAGGATGGTTGCTATAGGGTTTGCCCTTCCTTGTCCTGCAATATCCGGTGCGGAGCCGTGTATGGGCTCATACATGCCGTAGTTATTGTCTCCGATGGAGGCGGAGGGAAGCATTCCTATGGAGCCGGTTATCATACTTGCTTCATCCGAAAGTATATCTCCGAACATGTTTTCCGTAACAATCACATCAAACTGCTTTGGATTTATTATAAGCTGCATTGCAGCATTGTCAACATACATGTGGTTTAACTCCACATCGGGATATCTCTGAGCCACTTCCAACACGGTTTTTCTCCACAGCCTCGATGTTTCAAGCACATTTGATTTATCCACGCTTGTTACCCGTTTGTTCCTTGTACGGGCTATTTTGAATGCCTGCTCTGCAATGCGTTCCACCTCATACTTTGAATATTCCATGGAATCGCAGGCATAGTCTCCATTGGTGAATTTTTTGCCGAAATATATTCCTCCCGTCAGCTCTCTTAAAATCACAACATCCAGACCGCCTTCCACTATATCAGGTCTCAGGGGACAGGTGTTCTTCAGTTCATCAAACATTATAGCGGGGCAAATATTGGTGTAGAGATTCAATTCCTTTCTCAGAGCGAGAAGCCCTTTTTCAGGTCTTAAATCTCCGGGCATGCTGTCCCATTTGGGACCGCCCACTGCTCCGAAGAGCAGGGCGTCGCTTTTTCTGCATACATCGAGGGNNTTTATTACAGCTATTTTGCAATTCATCCGTTCCTCCTTATGCCCTGCGGGCTTCAAGCTTGTTCTGAACATAGCCTGCCAGACCGCCGTAGTCTATAATCTTCCTGATGAACTCAGGAAATGGCTGTGCCTGATATGTCTCATTCTTTGTAATATTTTTTATTATTCCTTTTTCAAAATCGACGGAAACCACATCCCCTGTTTCAATTTTTTCTGCAGCCTCGTCACATTCAAGAATAGGAAGTCCTATGTTGAAGGCATTTCTGTAAAAGATTCTGGCATAGCTTTTTGCTATTACGCAGGATATGCCGGATGCCTTGATTGCCAGCGGTGCATGCTCTCTTGAGGAGCCGCAGCCGAAGTTTTTCTGGGCTACCATTATGTCTCCATCCTTCACTTCCTTTATGAAGTCCTTGTCTATATCCTCCATGCAGTGCATGGCAAGCTCTTTAGCATCTGTCACATTCAGATATCTCGCAGGAATAATAACATCCGTATCTATATCATCCCCGTATTTAAAAACTTTTCCCTGTGCGTTCATAATATCCTCCATTTATTTGATTTTTTCGGGGTCTGCTATTTTTCCGGCTATGGCTGTGGCCGCAGCAACTGCCGGGCTTGCAAGATATACCTCTGAACCGGTATGACCCATGCGGCCCACAAAGTTTCTGTTAGTTGTTGCAAGAGCTCTTTCACCGTCAGCCAGTATTCCCATGTAGCCTCCCAGGCATGGTCCGCATGTGGGAGTGCTGATTATTGCTCCCGCGTCAATAAATATTTCTGCCAGACCTTCTGTTATACACTGCTTGTAAATTTTCTGTGTTGCCGGAATTATAATTGTCCTTACGTCCGGATGGACCTTGCGTCCCTTTAATATTTCCGCGGCTGTTCTCATATCCTCTATTCTTCCGTTTGTACAGGAACCGATTACCACCTGGTCGATTTTCACACTGCCAACTTCATCGATGGTTCTTGTGTTTTCGGGAAGGTGAGGAAATGACACTGTTGGTCTCAATATGCGGAGATTGATTTCAATTACCTCGTCGTAGTCCGCATCCTCATCAGCTTCGTAAATTGTATATTTTTTCGTTGAATGCTCGTTCATATACTCGATTGTTTTTTCATCCACGGGGAAAATTCCGTTTTTCCCCCCTGCTTCTATGGCCATGTTCGCAATTGTGAAGCGGTCGTCCATGGACAGGTGCTTTATTCCGTCTCCGGAAAACTCCATTGATTTGTACAGAGCTCCGTCAACGCCTATTTTCCCTATTATGTGGAGAATTACATCTTTGCCGGACACATATTTGCCGGGTTTGCCTGTAATGTTGAATTTAATCGCAGGGGGAACCTTCAGCCACACCTGCCCCGTAGCCATGCCTGCAGCCATGTCCGTGGAGCCTATTCCCGTGGAAAATGCACCGAGGGCACCGTATGTGCATGTGTGAGAATCCGCGCCTATTACAGTATCTCCGGCAACCACCAGACCTTTTTCAGGAAGCAGGGCATGCTCTATTCCCATCTGCCCCACATCAAAAAAGTTTGTAACCTGCTGCTCTCTGCAAAAATTTCTCGATATTTTGCATTGCTCCGCAGACTTGATATCCTTGTTGGGTACAAAGTGGTCTAAAACAATTGACACCTTGTTCCTGTCAAAGATTTTTTCAGCTCCCATTTTATAAAATTCCCTTATGGCCACAGGTGCAGTTATATCATTTCCCAAAACCATATCAAGGTCTATTTCAATAAACTGTCCTGCCTTAACTTCCTTCAATCCTGCCCTGGCTGCAAGGACTTTTTGTGTCATGGTCATTCCCATTGCTATACCTCCGTATTCTCGTATATTATTTTATTTGTCGCATTTATATAGGCTATTATGCTGGCTTCTATTATGTCTGTGCTCAGGCCTCTGCCTACATATATACGGTTCTTTTCCTTCAGTCTCACAACGGCATCTCCTAATGCATCTTCACCCTCAGTAACAGAGTTCAGGGCGAAATCATCCAGCTCAAAGTCCTTGCCGATAATTTTTTCGAGGGCTTTGAATGATGCATATATGGGTCCCTCACCTATGGCAACCTCCTCAACGGAGCTGCCTTCCTTTCTTACTCTTATGGTAGCTGTTGAGGCTATGGTGTTTCCGCTGTTTATCACATACTTTTCAAGCTCAAAGGCATTTGGTATCTCCACCTTCTGCCTTGATACCAGAGCGTCTATATCCTTGTCAAACACATCCTTTTTCTTGTCTGCTAAGTCCTTAAATTTTTTGAACGCCTCATCAAGCTCTTCTTTTGACAGTGTATGTCCCAATTGAATGAGCTTGTCGTTAAAAGCATGCCTTCCGGAGTGTTTGCCCAGCACAAGCTTGTTTGTATCAAGTCCTATTGATTCGGGAGTCATTATTTCATATGTCTCCTTGTTGTTCAGAACACCGTGCTGGTGAATTCCCGATTCGTGAGCAAAGGCGTTAGCTCCCACAATTGCTTTGTTAGGCTGCACCTTGACCCCTGTAATTCTTGACAGCAGGCCGCTGCTTCTCATTATCTGCCTTGTATCTATATTTGTTGCTGCATTGAAGTAGTCTCTTCTTGTGTCCAGTGCCATGACAATTTCTTCGAGGGCTGCATTTCCAGCACGCTCACCTATACCGTTAACCGTGCATTCGATTTGTGTTGCTCCTGCCTTGATTGCAGCAATGGAGTTTGCAACTCCCAGACCTAAATCATTGTGACAGTGCACAGATATATCAACTGTCTTGAGCTGAGGGCATTTTTCGACTACAGCAGTCAGAAAATTGTAGTATTCATCCGGAGTTGTGTAACCGACGGTGTCGGGGATGTTAATTGTTGTGGCTCCAGCATCTATTGCTCTGCTGAAAACCTGAGCAAGGAAATCCACGTTGCTTCTTGTTGCATCCTCCGCTGAAAATTCTATGTCATTGCAGTATGACTTGGCATATGCCACCATTTTTTCGGCTGTTTCGAGAACTTCATCAGGTGTCATTTTAAGCTTGTATTCCATGTGGATGGGTGATGTCGCCAGAAAAAGATGTATTCTCGGCTTTGCGGCATACTTCAGGCTTTCCCATGCCTTGTCGATATCGTCCTTATGAGCGCGGGCAAGACTTGCTACAGTTATGTTTCGTACATTTTTGGATATTTCCTGTATGGAATGCAAATCTCCCGGAGATGCCGCGGCAAAGCCTGCTTCGATTATATCTACATTCATCCGTTCAAGCTGCTGCGCCATTTCGATTTTTTCCTTTAAATTCATGCTGCAGCCCGGTGACTGCTCTCCATCTCTCAGTGTTGTGTCAAAAATTTTGATTACTCTTTCCATTTCAAACCTCCAATTTTTATTTTGAAATAGAATCCAACCACATATGATTTCAGCAAACAAAAAATCCGTCCATGAAAGTATAAACTTTCAGGGACGGATATTATCCGCGGTACCACCCATATTGTTTTCAGCATAGATATAAATAAATATCCAAAGAAAACCTCTCGTCAGATTCTAACAAATCTCAGCCTTTAACGGGGCAACGTATTTTCCTACTAACTTCAGAAAATCGGCTCAGGAGCGAGTGTGCTTTCATGACAGTATCGGCTTGCAGCACCGCCGACTCTCTGCAACATGTCTTTTGAAAGGTTTTTTCTCCATCACAGCTTTTATTATTTCTTGATTGTTTTGAATTGTAACAGAGGATTTAATTTTTGTCAATAAGCGTTTTAAAATTTTTTAGTTTTATTTATTCAGTGCTTTAATGGCCGCTTTAAGCTGCAGATGTACTTTGTTTTGTCAAATCATCTTAAATCCTTTAATTAGCTTATCAATTTTTTCTGTCG
>DOON01000041.1 GCA_003514865.1 Clostridiales bacterium | reverse complement strand
CTTCAGCAAGGGATTTGATGAAAATAATAAGGAAGTTCTTAAAACAAAGACACTGACTGATTTAAGAACTTCTGCTTCAAATGAAGCTTTTTATGAAGCTGCAAAGCTTATGCACAGCATGCAGATACACGACATGAAAAATGTGACAAGGCACGAGGTATATGAGCTTTTGGAAGATAAAGAGTAAACATCGAAATTATTTATTGATGAAAGGGGTGATGAAATGTCTGATATAACAGAAAGACTGGCAATGGTGTTCAATACTAACGAAGGAAAAACATTCACATTCAATCTTGAGGTTCCAAAGCCTGATCTTACGACCAAGGAAGTAGAAGATAACATGAATGCATTTATTGATCTTAATCTTGGAAACAAATTCAGCCTGTCAGGAATAAAGTCCGCCAATGTAATAGTGACAACAAAGAAGAAATTGATATAAAAATTGTTGATAACAGTGTACAAAAATTACTGAAGATATGATATAATAACACCATCAGGGGAGGGAGGAATCCTTCCCTTTTTCAGGAGGAAACTATGATTGATAAGAATGAATTAATACATAGCAAAGATTTGAAAGCAGTATCCCAGCTGAAGGAGGTTCTTTGGCTGAACCCGAAGCTTGTACCTTATGGAGAGGCTGAGAAAAAAATACATATGGACACAGCCGCAATTGACGATGCGGAGAAACGACTTGAAAAATTTGCCCCTCTCATAGAAATTTTGTTTCCCGAAACGAAATCGGCCCACGGAATAATAGAATCTCCCTTAAAAGAAATAAAAAATATGAAAAATAAGCTTGTGGAAGCATACGATACTGAAATTTCGGGACAGCTGCTTCTTAAAATGGACAGCCATCTTGCCATAGCAGGAAGCATAAAGGCAAGGGGAGGTATATATGAGGTGCTGAAATACGCAGAGAAGCTTGTTCTTGAAAACAATATAATAACTGAAGAGGATGACTATGCCATACTTGCTCAGCAAAAATACAGGGATTTTTTCCATCAGTTCAAAATACAGGTGGGGTCAACAGGAAACCTTGGATTGAGCATAGGTATAACTTCTGCCGCGCTGGGATTTAATGTAATCGTGCATATGTCAGCAGATGCCAAGCAGTGGAAAAAAGATCTCCTGAGGTCAAAAGGCGCACAGGTTGTGGAATATGATAGTGATTTCTCCAAGGCTGTGGAGGAAGGCAGGAAGCTTTCAGATATGGATCCAATGAGCTACTTTGTGGACGATGAAAATTCCATGAACCTGTTTTTAGGCTATGCCGTTGCAGCAAGGAGGCTTGAAAAGCAGCTGAATGATATGAATGTGACGGTTGACGAGGAGCATCCAATGTTTGTTTATCTCCCCTGCGGTGTAGGCGGGTCTCCGGGAGGAATTACCTATGGATTAAAGTCAATATACGGAGATAATGTGCATTGCTTCTTTGCGGAGCCAACCCATGCCCCTGCTATGCTCGCGGGAATGGCTACGGGGCTGCATGATGATATATGCNNCGTGCAGGACCTGGGAATTGACGGTAAGACACATGCGGACGGACTTGCAGTAGGAAGACCTTCAAAGCTGGTGGGAAAAATAATGGACTATGTGCTTGGAGGAATTTTTACTATTGATGATTACAAGCTTTATGACAATATGAGATACCTTTATGCCTCGGAAAATATATATATTGAACCCTCGGCCTGTGCAGCATTTGAAGGTGTAATAAAGATGGAAGCCTCGGATGAAGGAAAGGAATATATAGCTAAATATGAACTGGGCCACAAGATGAAAAATGCTGTCCACGTTGCATGGGCAACGGGAGGCAGTCTCGTACCTGATGAAATAAGAAAGCAGTTTTTGGAAACTCAATTAAAATAGAGTTGATAATAAACAGTTTATTTGGTAATATTAGAAAAAATGAAATTAAGACGAACAGTCATAATTGCAGGACAGGAGGTAGCAATGAAGGCTAATACAAACCNNCTACGTGGAAGGTGTTATAGTAAATACATACAAACAGAGCGGTTTTGAGCTTATAGAAACGCCTGTGGTTGAGAATATAGAAAACCTGGTTGGAAGCAAGGGCGGAGAAAATGTGAAGCTTATATTTAAAATTCTGAAAAGAGGGGAAAAGCTTGATTTCTCAAAAGGAGAACTGTCAGAGGAAGAGCTGGCTGATTTAGGACTGAGATATGACCTTACTGTTCCTTTAAGCAGGTTCTACTGCAACAACAAGGCCAATCTCCCTGCCGTTTTCAAAGCGTTGCAGGTAGGCAATGTGTTCAGAGCGGAAAGAGCGCAACAAGGAAGATACAGAAGCTTCAAGCAATGCGATATAGATATAATCGGTGACGGAACAAAGGCTGCGGAGCTGGAGCTTATAGCAACAACGGCAAAGGCGCTGAATGCTCTTGGCGTAAATGATTTTGTGGTAAGATTCAACGACAGGAGAGTTTTGAAGGCGGTTATAACAAGCTGTGGATTTACAGAAGAAGAATTCGACAGCGTGTGCATCGTTGTTGACAAGTTGGACTAAATAGGAATGGAAGGCATCCATAAGGAGCTCCGGGAAAAACAGTATAATGATGAAGCCATTACGAAATTGGTAGATGCACTGAAGAGCATGAATGAAAAAGGAACGGAAAGCCTGAGTGAATACGGTGTGCCAGAGGATGTTGTCAAGGAAGTAAAGGAAATCCTTGAGAGCTCAAGAAGATATGCAGGAAATAGATATGATGTGGAGTTTGACTTCACCCTCATAAGAGGTATGGGATACTATACCGGCTCTATTTTCGAGGTTGCTTATAAGGATTTAGGATATTCCATAGCCGGAGGCGGAAGATATGATGAAATGGTAGGCAATTTCATTGGAGAAAAGATACCTGCAATAGGATTTTCAATAGGCTTTGAAAGACTTGTAAATCAGCTCATGGAAGAAAAATTTAGAGTTCCGGGTCAGGAAAAGGTCGTGCTTCTTTATGAGTCAGGAGACGATTATATAGATGTGATGAAGAAGGCTGATGAGTTTAGAGAACAAGGATATGTTGTATCTCTGTTTGAAAAGGCAAAGAAGCTGTCAAGGCAGTTAAACCAATTTACGGAATACGGATTTAATAAATTTGCCGTATACGGCGGGGAAGAAACAGAATTGAAGGATTTGTCGGCTAACTAAAACAGGCCGGATTGGTATTACCAATCCGGCCTGAAATTTATTGAATTTTATTTGTGAGGTCTTCCTTTATAAATCTCGATAATATGAATGTTATGGATATGGCGGAAATTAATCGCGCTGCCAGCAGAATAAATATATTTGCTCCAATGGAGCCGAAAAGTATTGAATCTTCAAATATCGCATGGCACATGGACAAAAACATGGTCACCAGAAATATGCTCCTCTTGCCTATATCGTAATCCTTTACACTCTGAATTACTGCACCGGCACCGATGGTGAGGCCGAATTTTATGCCGAATAAGAGAGAAATGCCGGAATTTTCACTTATGGTGAAAAATTTCGTTACGGGCTTAATTGAGCCTGAAAGCTTATTTATAAATTTTGTGTCCTTCAATAT
>DOON01000168.1 GCA_003514865.1 Clostridiales bacterium | reverse complement strand
TCCCAAAAATGAAGGCTATGAGAAATTGAAGGGAGGCGTTAGAATTGAAAAATAATGAAGTATTGATAGAAGTCAAAAATCTTAAAAAATATTTTGTTAAAAATAAAGGATTTATAAAAAAAGATTTAGGAGTAGTAAAAGCTGTAGATGATGTGTCATTTTACATCAGAAGAGGCGAAACCTTAGGTCTTGTTGGGGAATCCGGCTGTGGTAAATCAACCACCGGACGTACTATATTGAGATTGTATGAGCCTACCTCAGGTGAGATACTATATAGCGGTAAGGATATTGCTAAATTGAGCAGAGAACAGATGATGCCATACAGGAAGAAAATGCAGATGATATTTCAGGACCCATATGCGTCATTGAACTCAAGAATGACGGTTTCTGATATAATCGGCGAACCTATGGACATTCATCATTTAGCTTCAGGCAAGGAAAGACAGGAACGAATTTTTGAATTGTTGGACACTGTTGGCCTCAACAAGGACCATGCGGCAAGATATCCACATGAGTTTTCCGGTGGACAGAGACAACGTATAGGAATTGCAAGATCTCTGGCAGTTGACCCTGAATTCATCATATGTGACGAGCCAATATCGGCACTTGATGTGTCCATACAGGCGCAGGTTGTAAACATGCTTGAAGATCTCCAGGAGCAGAGAGGTTTGACATACCTGTTTATAGCTCATGACTTGTCAATGGTTAAGCATATATCAGACAGAGTTGGTGTTATGTATCTCGGAAGTCTTGTGGAAATTGGGGCAAGCAGCGAGTTGTACAAAAACCCTGTACATCCGTATACTCAGGCACTTCTGTCATCTATCCCGGTACCTGATCCTGACATTGCAGAAGCAGCAAATAGAATCGTGCTGGAGGGGGATGTTCCAAGCCCTGTAAATCCGCCAAGTGGCTGCAAGTTCAGAACAAGGTGCAGGTATGCAATGGATGTGTGCAAGGAAGTGACTCCAGTTTTGAAGGAAGTTGGAAAAGACCATTTTGCAGCATGTCACTTGCTTGACAAATAACGATATTTCTCCCAATTAATGCCCTTTGTTAATTTAGTATTTCTTGACATACAGCATTAAATGGGTGANNAGCAAATACATAGACTTTTGGAGGGATATTATGTTAAAAAGAGTACTGTCAATTATAATGGTACTTGCTATGGTATTATCTATATCAGTTGGCTGCACTAAGCCGGCGGAACCTGCGCCGACACCGGAAAAGCCTGATGGAGAGAAACCGGCTGAGACACCTGCACCGGCAGGAGAAGAAGATTTTTTAGTATGGAACATCGCGGTTGACCCACAAACTTGGGACCCAACACTGAACAGTGCCAATGACGGCGGTCACATCATTCAAAATATATTTGAAGGATTGACAAGAGAAACAAAAGACGGTATCGAAGCAGCAGCTGCTAAAGATTGGAAAATCAGTGATGACGGAAAAACATACACTTTCAATTTGAGAGAAGGTATGAAATGGTCTGACGGACAGCCTTTAACTGCAAAAGATTTCGAATACGCAATCAAAAGAGCAGCTGATCCCGCGGTTGCAGCAGAATATTCTTTCCTTATTACTTCATACATAGTTGGAGCGGAAAAATATTTTAACGGAACAGGTTCAAGAGACGCTGTCGGTGTTAAGGCTCTTGATGACTTAACTCTTGAAGTTAATCTTAAATTCCCTGTTTCATACTTCCTGAGCTTGACTTCATTCTATACTTATGCTCCTGTAAGACAGGACATAGTTGAAGCTAACGGCGAAGGTTGGGAAAAGAATGCTAAAACTTGTATTTCTAACGGAGCATTCAAGGTTACAGAATACCAAACAGGTTCACACTTAACAATGGTTAAGAACGAAAACTACTGGAATGCTGACAGCGTTAAGCTTGCAGGAATCAAAGGTCTTATGATCGTTGAAGGAACAACAGCTCTTAACGGTTACGAGAACGGTGAAATTCAGGTTCTTGACAGTATAACTATCGAGCAGATTCCAAGACTTCAAAAAGAAGATCCTAACTTCGTTATTACACCACACATTGGAACTTACTATGTTAACTTCAACGTTGACAATGAAGTGTTCAAGGATGTAAAAGTTAGAAAAGCTTTCTCACTTGCTATCGACAGAAAAGCATTTGTTGAGCAAGTAACAAAAGGCGGACAGACACCTGCGACAGGNNTTCATTCTCTGACGGAAAATCATTCAGACCTTTGGATGAAAACGGACTTCCGGCACCTGAATATGGCATAGACCCAACCAAGGCATTGGTTGACGAAGCAAAGGCATTGTTGGCTGAAGCTGGATACCCAGAAGGAAAGGGACTTCCTAAAATTACATTCTTGTACAATACAAATGAAAATAACAAGAAAATAGCTGAAGCACTACAAGGAATGTGGAAACAAAACCTTGGAGTAACTGTAGAACTTCAAAACCAAGACTGGGCAGTTTTCCAGGAGGAAAGAAGAGCTGGTAACTACATGATGTCAAGAGGCGGATGGTTAGGAGACTATGGTGATCCTATGACTATGCTTGACCTGTTCGCATTGAAATCAGGAAACAATGACCCACAGTGGAGATACATGGAAATGCCGGTTGTAGCACCACATGACAAGACATTGAACCCTGAGCAGAAAGAATTTGAAGATGCAATCAATAAGTCACTTGTAACATCAGGTGCTGAAAGAGATGCAGCTTTAAAGAAAGCTGAAGATGCTCTTATGAACAACCATGTTATAGCTCCAATTTACTACTATACATGGACTAACATCATTGACCGCTCAAAGGTTGAAGGCGTTGAGCTGACATTAACTAATAAATGGGACTTCACACACGCAGAAATGATAAAATAGTTAAATAATGTAAATATAAAGGATATGGGCTCAAGTCTATATCCTTTATTTATGTATGTACATTTATATAGATTGATTGTATAATCAGTATGGGTGATGTTATGAACTATAAAATGGTGGCTCTTGATTTAGATGGTACGCTGCTTAATGACGAAAAACAAATAAGTGATAAAAATATTGAAATTTTAAATAAGCTTCATGACAGTAATGTTGAAATTGTCATTGCAACAGGCAGAAATTATTATATGGCCAAGGAACTTATTTATAAAATAAATAATGTTCAGCCTGTTATACTGGCAAATAACGGTGCTGTTATAAGGCGCTCCGAAAATAATGAGCTTTTGGATTGCAACTATCTGGATGCGCTGGAATTTGAAAAAATATATGGGCATGGACTCAGATATGGTCTTAATCCGGTGCTTCATGTGGATGAATATTTTAACGGGTATGATTTGATTTATGAAAGAGATGATTACGAGGAAGCATACAAGGGATATATTAAAAAAGACTACAGCAGAGCAAGGCTGACAAAATTTATTCCAAATGAAATAAATAATATATTATCGGTGTGCTATTTCGATGAATACAGCAGGCTTTTTTCGTTTGTTGAAGAAATGAAAGGTGCAGGCAGCAATAAATTCGGAATGGTATGCAGCAGAAACATCAGTGACAGAGCGCTGCTTGAATTTCTGCATCCCGACGGAAGCAAGTGGACGGCCCTCAAGAAATATGCGAAGAGCAAGAATGTAGCACCTGATGAAATAATAGCCATGGGTGATGACAATAATGATATTGATATNNTATGCTTAAAAACTCAGGACTTGGCATAGCTATGAAAAACGGAACTAAGGAAACGGCGGAAGCTGCAATGAAGGTATCAAGATATGACAATAATGATTCTGGCATTTATCATGAATTACTGGAAATATTTAGGTTTGTCTGAAAATATTTAGGCTTTGTACATATTTGCTCCTCACACAAATATAATGTAGTAATAATAGATTGGAGGAGTAATTATGAGAATTATAACTGCCATAGCGTCAATTCTTATTATCATAGGTGCATTGAACTGGGGATTGTACGGATTATCAAAAATTGATATAATTGAAAATTTCTTCGGAGGATGGAAAAACAAGACCGGCAGAATAATGTATATTTTAATTGGTATTGCCGGATTGTATGCGCTTCTTTA
>DOON01000140.1:13074-15032 GCA_003514865.1 Clostridiales bacterium | reverse complement strand
AAGAGATATTATTTTGTTTGGCCATTCCCACAGCGGAAGAATTTCCTTAATATTGGCCTCGAAATATAATTTCGTAAAGAAGCTTGTGCTTATTGACAGCGCCGGAATAATTCCGAAAAGAAGTTTAAACTACTACATAAAGGTATATTCATTTAAACTTTTAAAGAAACTATACACAATATTTTTATCTGAAAGTTCAAAAGAACAGGGGCTGAAAAGGTTTTATGAAAAATTCGGCTCATCAGATTACAGAGAATCCAGGGGCGTTATGAGACAGACAATGGTGAAGGTCATAAATGATAATTTGGCCGGTCTTTTGCCGTCTATCAAAGCCTCCACATTGCTTATATGGGGTGAGAACGATGAGGATACACCACTGTACATGGGTAGGCAGATGGAGGAGAAAATAAATGACAGCGGATTAGTTGTACTGAAAGGTGNNTATTGTTGTTTTCGGCATGCTGGTTTATGCTGTGTGTAATGAAAGTGAAATACGGTCTTCACATGCTCCAGATTGAAGGTTACAAGAATGATAAATACATAGAATGGATGAACAGTCACAAAGATAAAATACATACAAAAAAAGATAAGATTTATACTGTAGCCTCAATTATTAACGCATCAGTTTTCATGCTTGCGGCTTCGGGTAAAAGCAGCGTAAATATACATTCCTACAGCATTGCAATATCCATACTTACATCTGTGTTTTTAATTTTGAATACACGTGAAAAATATGAGTCAAAAAAACCGCTGATATTTACAAAAAGAGCAAAAAGGCTGGCAATAATTGCACTCTTGCTTGTTATTGCAGATTTTTTTATTTTGATTTTCTTAATACATATAATTTCAAATGATATTGTAAGATACTTTCCGCTGTGGGCTGGAATTCTATCCGTGGCGTACTACTTCAGCTCAGTATATATATTGGGAGCAAACTATATTTCGGTTCCAATAGAGAAAAAAATCAATAACAAATATTATGAAGCAGCGAAAAATAAAATCAAAAATATGAATAATATTACTTCAGTAGGCATAACAGGAAGCTATGGTAAAACAAGCACAAAATTTGCTATGGCAACTATACTTAAAGAAAAATATAATGTACTTAATACACCGGAAAGCTACAATACGCCAATGGGTATCAGCAAGGTCATCAATGACGAGCTGACAGATGAATACGATGTATTTGTTGCCGAGCTGGGTGCCACAAAAATCGGTGATATTGGCGAGGTTGCCGAACTTACAAATCCACGTATAGGCATAATAACATCCGTAGGGCCCTGTCATCTGGAAACATTCAAATCAATTGACAACATTATGAAAACCAAGTATGAGCTTATTGAAAAACTTCCGGATAACGGAGTTGCCGTTTTTAATTATGATAATGAATTTGTCAGGAAGCTTGCAGATAAAACATTTAAGGAAAAAATACTGTACGGAATAAATAATACCAAAAATACCCATGTGTTTGCAACAGACATACGGGTTGGAAGCACAGGCTCAAAATTTGCGCTGTGTATAAGTAGCATGGGTACTGTAGAATGTGAGACAAAGCTTCTGGGAGAGCACAATATTTCCAACATCCTTGCAGGTGCAGCCGTTGCCAGTGTTCTGGGACTTTCTCTGGAGGAAATTGCGAAAGGCATTTCAAAAATAGAAAGCGTTGAGCACAGGCTTCAGCTCATAGATCCGGGAACAGGGGTGCTTGTTATAGATGATGCTTTCAATTCCAATCCCGATGGAGCAAAAGCCGCGCTGAATGTTTTGAGCTCATTTGCTGACAGAAGAAAAATAATTGTTACACCGGGCATGATTGAGCTTGGAGCAATGGAAGAAGAGCAAAATGAAAAGTTCGGCGAAAATATAGCACGTGTTTGTGATGTGGTGCTATTGGTTGGTAAAAAGCGTACGGCTCCAATATACAGAGGATTAAAAAAGCATGATTTTAATGAAGGTAT
>DOON01000140.1:0-13067 GCA_003514865.1 Clostridiales bacterium | reverse complement strand
TTAATTCATTAAATGAGGCAAGTGAGATCTTAAAAACAATTACAAAATCCCAGGATGTTGTTTTGTTTGAAAATGATTTGCCGGACACAGACGATGAACAATAAATGGAGGTTTATATGAAAAAATCAGTTGGTATAATCATCGGCGGTAAGACTGTGGAGCATGAGGTTTCCATTATAACAGGTCTTCAGGTTTTCGACAACATGGATAAATCGAAATATGAACCAAGGATAATTTACATCAATAAGGAAGGAAAATGGTATGTAGGCAGCAGCCTTCATGACATCAATAGCTACAAGTCAAAAAAATTCGATGATGCATATGAGATTCTCCCAGGTTTCAAAAACAATAAGCTGATGCTTTATCCCCATCCTGAAATCAAGCAGGGATTTTTCGGGAAGAAGTATGATACATATGAAATTGATGTCGTATTTCCTGCAGTTCATGGGACGAATGTGGAGGACGGAGCGCTTCACGGCATGTTCCAGATGAACGGAGTACCTTGTGGCTTTGGTTCGGTTCTCAGCTCAGCTGTGGGAATGGATAAGGTAANNCGTTCTGGGATATGAAAATGACCTTATGGCATCTCTCTGTGAAGAGCCGGTTGGCTGGAAGGAATTTCTCACCTATGAGGATAAATATGTGAACAAAAAGAAAGATGCCTCCGAATCAAAGAGAAGGATTCCCGCTGCCATAGACAAGGAAGTCGAAGATTTGATAAAGAATTATGCAAAAGAATCTTTCAAGGCAATAGATTGCTGCGGTGATGCAAGAATAGATTTTCTGTATGACGGCAATAATATTTATGTCAATGAAATAAATACGATTCCGGGGTCCATAGCATTTTATCTGTGGGAAGGTGCCGGATTATCATTTACAGACCTGATATCAAAAATTATCGAGCATGCCGAAGTTCAGCAGGAGCAAAAGAAATCAACAATTGTTTCATATGACATAGATTTGCTGAATAAGATGGGAAGCAACGGAAAACATAAGTAAAAGAAGATGCTAGGCGGGTGATACCCGCCTTAAACATAGGAGAAAAATATGAACTTTAAAGAAAAAATACTGGAATTTATGAAGGAAGAGGCTTATAAGCCTCTGACAATTAACGAGCTCATGCAGGCTTTTGAAGTTGAGAGCAGCATGAAGAAGGAAGTGCTGAAAACCCTTAATGAGCTTGAATATGAGGGAAGCATAATATTTACAAGGTCTCAGCGATATGGACTTCCGGAAAAAATGAGCCTGATAACAGGTACACTGGAAGGCAATCAAAAGGGATTTGCTTTTTTAAGACCGGACAACAAGGATATAAATGATATATTTATCCCACCTGCTGATATGAACGGTGCAATGCACGGTGACAGGGTAATAGTAAGGCCCATGAAGGTTACGGGAGAGGTCAAAAACCCTGAAGGTAAGTTAATAAGAATAATTAATCGTGCCAACGAATATGTGATAGGAACATTTCAAAAAAGCAGGCATTTCGGATTTGTTGTTCCTGATGATAAAAAAATTGCATTTGATATATTTATTCCCATAGAGGAAGCNNCTACAGAATGGCCTGAAAAACACAAGAAGCCCGAGGGTAAAATTGTGGAGATAATCGGTGATATAGAAGATACAAAGACTCATATTGAGGCTGTTCTCCTGAATAAAAAGGTTCGCCAGGTATTTCCTGAAGACGTTATAAAAGAAGCAGTGCGAGTTTCTTCGGAAGGAATTCATGAGCAGGAATATAAAAGGAGGACAGATATAAGAGAGCTTCCCATAATCACAATCGACGGAGAGGATGCAAAGGATCTGGATGACGCTGTATATGCTGAAAAAATAAGCGATAATGAATATAAGCTTGGCGTGCATATTGCAGATGTTACCCACTATGTAAAGGAAGACAGAAAGCTGGATAAGGAAGCTCTGAAAAGAGCAACGAGCATCTATATATCAGACCGTGTAATTCCAATGATTCCAAAGGAGCTTTCAAACGGTGTGTGCAGTCTGAATCCCAATGAGGATAAGCTTGCGCTGTCTGTTGAAATGACTATAAACGGCAAGGGAAATGTAGTGGACTACAAAATATTCGAAAGCATAATAAGAAGTCACTACAGGATGACATATTCGGATGTTACGGATATACTTGAGGGCAATGATGATGGCTTGACAGAAAAATACAGGGAAATAACCCCTATGCTTAAAGTAATGGAAGATCTGATCCTTATTCTGAGAAAGAAAAGGGAAGTTAGGGGAGCCATTGATTTCGATTTTTCGGAGACAAAAATTATAACTGATGAATCAGGAAAGGCAATAGATGTAATCAGGTATGACAGAGGTGTTTCCAATAAAATAATCGAAGAATTCATGCTTGTATGCAATGAAACGGTGGCTGAGCACTACTACTGGCTGAACATGCCATTTGTTTACAGAATACATGAGGACCCGGATGAAGAAAAAATGTATGTGTTCAAGACACTCATCCATAACCTGGGCTATTCCCTGAAGGGAGTGAACAACGAGGTTCATCCGAGAGAGCTGCAGCAGCTTTTACTTAAGGTAAAGGGGAAAAAGGAAGAAAGCATAATAAGCACCATGATGCTGCGCTCACTGAGAAAGGCCGTATACTCATCAAGCGGTACAGAGCATTTTGGACTGGCGGCTCAGTATTACTGCCACTTTACATCCCCAATAAGAAGATATCCTGACCTTCAGATACACCGTATCATAAAGGGTCAGCTGAACGGAAAATTCTCTGAGGAGGATTATCACAGACTGGCTGAAAGGGTTGCGGCAGTTGCGGAGCAGTCATCGACAATGGAGAGAATAGCGGACGAAATTGAAAGAGATGTTGATAAAATTAAGATAGCGGAATATATGTCCGACAAGATAGGAAATGAATACGAGGGTGTGTTATCAGGAGTAACAAGCTTCGGAGTGTTTGTGGAGCTTGAAAACTCAGTTGAGGGGCTGGTACACATATCCCACATGGTTGACGACTTTTATATTTTCAATGAAGAAAAGAGAGAGCTGTACGGTCAGACGGGCGGCAAAATATTCAGAATAGGCGACAGAGTAAAAATAAAGGTTGAAAATGTAAGCATAGCAAAGGCTGAAATTGATTTTGCTTTCATTGATGCTTTTAGTGAAAATGAATAATAACCGACTGAATAAATTAATGTTGGTTTAAGGTTAGGGTTTTATAATAGCAGAGTAAGCATTATGTTGCCCCCCTTGGGTATTGGGAATGCCCTCCAAATATTAATTATGTATAGTAATGTTTGCTATTTGACAACATAAAAAAATAATGCTATAATCATCCTACGTTTAATGGTAGGTGATAATATGGCTGAAAACACAAAGAATGTTGCAAGCAACAAAAAAGCATATCATGAATATTTCATAGAAGATAAGTATGAAGCCGGCATAGTCCTGGTGGGTACGGAAGTCAAGTCCATCAGGCAAGGTAAGGTTAACTTAAAGGATAGTTATGTTAACATAAAAGACGGTGAAGCATATGTCTATAATTTGCATATAAGTCCCTATGAAAAAGGCAACATTTATAATGTGGACCCCCTTAGAGTGCGTAAGCTCCTCTTGAATAAGAGAGAAATACGCAAGCTTCTGGGACTTGTAACATTAAAAGGATATTCACTGATACCGTTAAGCCTCTATTTAAAAAATGGTCTCGTAAAAATGGAAATGGCTGTGGCAAAGGGCAAGAAAAATTACGATAAACGTGAGGATATTGCCAAGAAAGATGCCGAACGCCGAATGCAGAGACGGGACGATTGACATTTCGGGGGCGTAAATGGTTTCGACGGGGATATAGAAGGAAGATAAGCGAGTCGTTGTCGCCAAACAACGCAAAAAGTGGCAACTAAATATAAACGCAAAAGAAAATAATAATTTAGCATTCGCAGCGTAAGCTGCTCGCTTGTCCCGCTCAGACCACCTGCAGTTTGAACCGGGGCATCATCTAAAGCAGGGAACGATTTAAGGGGCTCTTCGACCTTAAGTTGTACAATCGAAGATAGCTGAGACTTAAGCCCGGACATAGGCGTAAGTCAAGGCGAAACAAAAAATGTGTCCTGCACTCGGAGAAAGTCTTGTGGAAATATTTTCGGACGTGGGTTCGACTCCCACCGCCTCCATCTTCAAAACCACGACAGAAATGTCGTGGTTTTTTTATAAAAATCTATCGCAAATATAAATAACTTGTTCCCAGGTACAATACACGTTGAGACGGTTGTGCTGTTAGAGAAGAAATAGCTTGAAATCAAAGGGTTACTGACACCACCTCTCAATACAAAAATCATTTTAACTAGTGTTCCATAATTTTACTTGACCAGAATATTAATTGCACTTTGGCATAAATATTAAAAGGCAATTTTATATTTTCATTTTGCATCTGCAATATATCATTAATAAGTGCTTGACTTTGAATATTAGGCATATTTATTCTTTTTAAAAGATATAAACCATTATTAAAATCAGATATTCCATTTTCTGTTGTTAATGATACTTTAAATCCTAATTCTTTTAAAATTTTTTCAGCTGTTTCATTATAGGTACCATATGGATAAGTATATACTATAACCTTATTTCCTACTTTAGTTTCAATTAATNNATATCGTAGCTTTCATTTTTAACTCTTTTAATATTGGATAAGCATATTCGTAATTGCTATAATATCCATCATCTAACGTAATAATGATTGGATTGTCTGGCAGCTTTTTCCCATTTTCTTTATATTCTATATAATCTTTGAAATAAATGGTTGTATACCCTAAAGATTTTAAATAAAGCATTTCTTTCTTGAATTTTTCTGGTGATATAGTGGAATAATTACATTGTTTAGAATCAGGTGTAAGATGATGATAAATTAATATTGGAATTTTATTCTGCTCTTGTGTCAATAAAAAATATTGATTAGCTTTATCGATATTCTTACCATCAATTATTAAACCATGCTCTGTAATGCTATATTCATTAATAATTACATTTATAATTAAAAGCAATATTGTTAAAATTAATATTATTTCTATTTTTTTACTCATACAAATAACTCCGGCTAGATATTTATGTTATTTATATTATTATCTATTGTAAAATAAAAATTCCATCAATAAAATACTTTAAAGATAGTGTGAGGATTATAAAATATTTTTATAGCATGTTAAATATATTATTTAAAAATTAGAAGTACAATTGGTCGAAATATCAAAATATAATAAAGTAACATGGGGACAGAGGTAAAGGGTAATATTTTATGGATGAGTTTAATATTCATTAAACATAAGCTTTTAAGGTTAAATGGATGTTTTTTATTTTGCAATTGACGAGCAAACTAATTGCTAATTTTTTAACTTCAGGTAATTATTAAAAAGTAATAAAAGTAATAGTTATAGGAAACCTAGTTAAGTAAGCACAATTTTCGTGGATTTGCACCTTGTGGTCCGCCTCCATAACAAAATGAAAAATATTAAAAACTCTTCAAATTTGAAGAGTTTCTTGATGTTCCTTAAATTTGCTGAATGATGATACTAAGCTACAATTAAATAGTAAATTGGAATTGTAGAATATAACAATCAAATCAATGTCTTTTAAGTATGTTGAAATGGTTACTTAATGTTGCTCCCAAGATCCTCATATATAAAAATTAATATACGTTTTGCCTAAAAATGCATACAAATTTAATAGATTTACAGGGATGCAAACAATAAAATTACAATATTTTTTTGCGTGTGAAATTTTACTAAATTTTGCACTCTTTAATTTTGCTTCTATTTTTGTTCCTTGCTAATTTTCGAATTTTCAGATATTAATTGGCTGGTTTTATTTTTTCTAGTTGGCTGTGTGTTCTATAAAAATAGTATGANNACTCAATCTGATTGTGAATCCATGACAGCTAAGGAGTTACTTTCTATGGAACCTGGTGCTGAAGAAGAATATCTAAATCAATGGTTGGGATATACTGAAACATGGGGCGATCCAGAGCTTAGAAGATTAATTGCTACATTATATAAGGATATGACAGCAGATGATGTGTTAGTTTTTCACGGAGCTCAGGAGGCTATTTTTGGATATATGAATGTATTGCTCGATGAAGGGGATCATATGATTGTTATGTACCCTAACTACCAGTCCGCTTTTGAAGTGGCTAATTCAATTCCAAACTGTGAATATTCAAAGTGGTATATAAAAGATGATGGTACAAAATGGACTGTGGATTTTGACGAACTTGAAACATTAATAAAACCAAATACCAAAGTAATAGCAGTTTGTTCTCCTAATAACCCAACAGGATATACTTTTACAAATGATGAAATAAAGCAGTTATGTGAAATTTGTATGAAACATGACATTCATCTATTCTCAGACGAAGTATATAAAGGACTTGAATTGGATGGAAACAAGAGAGAGTGGATGGCTGATAGTTATGATAAATGTGCTTCACTTGGTGTAATGTCTAAGGCTTACGGTCTTGCTGGACTTAGAGTAGGCTGGCTTGTATCAAAAGATCATGAAACTTTAGAAAAGGTAGTTAAATTTAAACACTATATGAGTATTTGTGATTCAGCTCCATCTGAGTTTTTATCTAAAGTTGCACTTAAGCATAGCGACGAACTATTAGAAAGAAGCACCAAAATCATTAGAAATAATTTAAAATTAGTAGATGAATTCTTCGATAGATATCCAAATATATTTGAGAAAAAGCCAATAACATGTGGACCTGTTGCATATCATAAGCTCTTGATTGATATGCCTGTTAAGGATTTCTGTCAACTTGCTGTTGACAAGAAGGGAGTACTGTTGTTACCTTCAGATATCTATGGTATGGATAATCAATATTTTAGAATGGGATACGGACGTATGGGTGTTCCTGAAAGTTTAGCTAAATTTGAAGAGTTTTTAATTGAAGAAAAATTTGTTTAATATTAATTAAATGCATAAATAAGCTTGGCGTCAAGCTTATTTATGCATTAAAGGAGGAAATATGAAGACTTTATTGCTTGGTATAAAAGATGTAAAAGAGGTATTATCTCTAAAAGAGGTTATCGTTGCAGTTGAAGAAGGATACATAGCATATAACGCAGGTCAAGTGCAACAACCTGAAATTGTATCAATAGAAATTTCGGAAAATAACGGTGAAACTGATATAAAATCATGCTATAATAAATTAAATGAAAGCATATCGGTTAAGATTGCTTCAGGATTTTATAATAACGGAAAAAACAACGATTTACCTACGATGATAGGTACTATACTATTATTTGATGGTAAAACCGGCGTTCCACTTTGCATTATGGATGGTAGTCTGATTACGGGGATTAGAACAGGTGCTGCAGGAGCGATTTCATCAAAGTTATTAGCAAGACNNAGAAAAAACTCAAAGACGGTAGCAGTTTTCGGTGGAGGCGGTCAAGCAAGGATGCAGATATATGCATTATGTCAGGTAATGGACATTCAGGAAGTAAGGGTTTACAGTGAGTATCAAAAGGAACTTATTAAATATAAGTTAGACATAGAAGAAAATACTAATGTAAAGGTAATCATTTGTGACACTCCTGAAGAGGCTATGAAAGGTGCTGATATTGCAATATCTACAACACCAACAAGGGAGTATATAGTAGACAAATCTTTGGTTAAACCGGGGATGCATATTGTAGCAGTAGGTGCAGATATGTTAGGAAAAAATGAATGGGATCCTAGAATATTTAAAGGGGCGAAAATCGTAAATGACAGTATTGCACAATGTGTTAGTAGGGGTGAAACCAGGAATGCAATAATAGCTGGAGTAATAGAAGAAACCGATATTTATGCAGAAATAGGACAGCTTATTGCTGGAGAAAAGACATTAAGGGAAAGTGATGATGAAATCACAATCTTCGACACTACAGGAATGGGAATTCAGGATAATGTTACAGCTGTAAAGGTATATGAAATAGCTAAGAAAAATGGAATAGGAGAATATTTTGAATTCATTTAAACAAAAATTGTACGTAAAGTGAAGCTGAACAAAAATAGTTGTATTAATTATTATCTTTATATTTTATCTAAAAATTAGCTAAGTGATATAAAAGGGTAAAGGTATAGAGATTATCGGTTTATTTTTTACAGCAAGAGTAAATTATATTAGGTGTAAAAAGGTGTAAGGATGAAAAAAGTTATTGTGGATTGGATCCCTGATAAAGGTTCCAAAGAACCTGTGTACCAACAAATAGTGGACTATATATCAAGGAAGATATCAAATGGAGATTGGGCAATTGGATATTATTTACCATCTGAAAGAATACTCGCTGAAAAATTCAAGGTAAATAGAAGTACAATATCAGTAGCATTAGACATATTGAAGAGCTATGGGATAATTGATGGAAAAGGTCGTAAGGGTACTGTTATAGCAAGTAATACCTGGTCACTAATGATTTGCAATTGGGGAAGTTACGTGAAATCAGGATACTTTAAGGAGAACCTCCCTACAATTCAAGAGATCAATCACATGGAGTTTCAGGAGGGCATAGTTAGATTGGGAACTGGAGAATTGTCTCCAAAATTATACCCTTCAAAAATGATGAAGGATATTTTTGTAAGATTATCTCAGTCAATCACATCCTTGAACTATTTGGAACCATTAGGATTGTTGGAATTAAGAGAAATTATATCTGAGAAGTTAAGGGTTAAAGGTATTCAATGTAAGCCATCCAACATTCTTATTACATCAGGGTCTTTGCAAGCTCTCCAATTAATCTCAGTTAGTATACTTAAGCAAGGATTAACCATATATACCGAGGCACCTTCCTATATAAAGTCACTGCAGGTTTTTCAATCAGTGGGAATGAGACTTTCGGGCATAAATATGGATCATGGGGGTATTCAATATTGGAAAATTGCTAAGGAAAGAAAGAACACGGAAGATGCGATTTTATATACTATTCCAACATTTCATAACCCGACTGGTATTGTCATGTCTGAGGAAAGAAGGAAGGAATTATTTAAATTCTGTATAGATAATAGGATTCCAGTTATTGAAGATGACGCTTATGGAGATATTTGGTTAGAAAATGAACCTCCTAAACCGTTAAAAAGCATGGATGAACATGGAATGATTATTTATTTGGGAACTATATCTAAAGTTTTAGCACCTGGACTTAGAATTGGATGGTTAGTTGGATCTGAATCGATAGTCAATCGTTTAGGTGATGTTAAGATGCAGACAGACTATGGAGCAAGTTCTGTGTCTNNTATCCAATGCAAATTACGACCAATATTTAAAGGAAACTAAAATTGCATTAAAGAATAGAAGAGATTTAATGATATCAGCCCTTGATAAGTACTTTAAAGAATTAGCGGTATGGGAAACACCAAAGGGAGGATTCTATATTTGGCTTGTTTTGAAACGAGAGATTTCTATGGAAAAATTATTTCAAGCAGCTATAAAAGAAGGAATACTTTTAAATATAGGTAGCAGCTATGATTTTAATAAAAACAACGCACTTAGGCTGTCATACTCATATATAGATGAAAAAGATATTATAGATAACATAAAAAAGTTATCTGATTTGGTTCGTAGGTTAACAAAGTTATAGTGTTTTTAGCAGTTAAATAAAGACGCTATTATATAACGCCTTAAAATTTCTTGAGATGGTTGGATAAAAATGTAAAAACAGATGGAGACTGTTCCCGGAGAATCAGAAATTTAACAGTAAGAAAGGTTTTTTGTCCCTTGACTTACGCTATTCAAAAATTTATAATTTCAATGTATTTAAATATCTTATAAGAGGCGTAAATGTATATAGTTTTTGATTTAGAGTTTAATCAGGATTTTTCTGAAATACAAGATAAAAACATTAAAGGCTTTCCATTTGAAATAATTCAAATTGGAGCTATAAAATTAGATAATTATTTTAATATAGTTGATTCATTCACTAGTTACATAAAGCCAAATATTTATAAAAAAATTAGCCCATTCATTGAAGAACTAACAGGGATTAAGACAGAAATGTTAATAAATGAAAAATCATTTCCAAAAGTATATAATGAATTTATTGAGTTTATAGGTGATACAAATTCTATATTATGTGTCTGGGGTATGTCTGATATGAGGGAGCTCTACAAAAGCGCTGATTATTACCAGCAAAATATTAATTTATTGCCTAAAATGTATATTAATCTCCAGCCCTATACATCTCTATATTTTAATTTACCTAAAAAAACACAATTAAAGCTGCAAGGTGTTATTGAAATGCTTAAAATACCAGCCCAAAGTAAGTTTCACAATGCTCTTAATGATGCATATTACACAGCTGAAGTTCTTAGGAAAATACATAAAAAGTCTTTTCAACCGATTATTTATAATCCTAATTATATGAAACCAAGAATTAAACAAATAAAGAGAGTATTAGACGTAGAAGCTTTAATTAAGCAATTTGAAAAGATGAATAATAGGGAAATTTCAGAAGAAGAGAAATCAATGATTATACTTGCCTATAATATGGGAAAGACTGGCCAATTTTTAAACGTTGAATAAATTTTATAATTCTAGATGCGGTATATGTGAAAAGGATCGGATTTCATATTGAAAAAACTTGAAATTAAGAATTTAAATTTCAAGTTTTTTATGTACTAACGAACTATATATTTGTATTTTCTATAATATATTTTTTAAAATTTTTCACAACAGGTGCTTCATAAACGCCTTTTAATGTGGCCATATAAAAAATTCGGTTAACTTTAGGGTTTCGAATATTTATTTTTTTTACAGGCNNTCCAAAGTCAGCGCTTACTAAACCGGCAATTGACTCATCTTCTGCTATATAATTAATCACAGTGGGCTTACCTCCACATTTTTCAAATAAATCATCAATGATTGGTCTTAATCCGCTTTGTTTTGAAAAGAAAATTTGTGGATAGGGAAGTGTTTCTTCAAGTTCAATTTCACTTTTTATTGCTAATGGATGATTTTGTGGAACAATTACAACTAAATCTTGCCTAGTGACAGGAATAAATTCAATAGAAGATTCGTTTTCTACAAAGGAGCAAAATGCAATATCATATTTTCTGTTTTTTAGTCCTTGTATTATATCTTTTGACATACCTGTAGAGTTATGAAATTTAAATTCAATATTTTTCTGTGGGTTTTCATTCAGAAAGCCTCTAACAAAGTTTGGAACTACTTTAATACTAAGCGTCCGCAGCATGGCAACATCAATTTGTCCTTCGCCCTTACCGATAATTTGCAAATTATTAACGCTTGAGTCTAAAATATCTAGTGCATGCTTAACATCTATTAAAAATGTACTGCCATATTTAGATAAAGATACATTTCGTCCATCCTTTTCAAATAAATTCACACCTAATTCGTTTTCCAGTGATGTAATAGCATAAGTTAGACTAGGCTGAGTTATGCAAAGAATCTCTGCTGCTTTCGTATAGTGTTCTAAATGAGCTAGAGTTACAAAGTATCTTAGGTGATACAAATTCATAATTATCTCCCTTTCGATTAGTTATATTTTTAATAATATCATAATTCATAGAAACTTTCTATGAATTATGATATTACTTTCAATTTGTTTAATTGATAACAATGATATACAATTTAAAACATAAATAAAGCGCTTTTAAATGTTATGAAAATCACATAAAATATTCTAATTTTAAAGAGAAAGGATGAAAATCATTATGTCAAAAAATAATCCAATAACAATAAGCTCCTGGACATTGGGAGATAAATGCAAATTTGAAGATCGTGTTATAGCAGCAAAGGAAGCCGGCTACGAAGGCATAGGACTTCGTGCTGAAACTTATGTAGATGCATTAAATGAAGGCCTTTTTGATGAAGATATTCTTGCAATTTTAGATAAGCATGATATGAAGGTAACAGAGGTAGAATATATAGTACAATGGGCAGAAGAAAGCCGTTCTTACGAGCAAAAATACAAAGAACAGCTTTGTTTCCATATGTGTGAATTATTTGGCGTAAATCATATTAACTGTGGATTAATGGAAAATTATTCCGTTGAGTATACTGCACAAAAATTTAAAGAGCTATGCCAAAGAGCAGGTAAATATATTATTGGAGTTGAACCAATGCCATATAGCGGAATCCCTGACCTTGAAAAGGCATGGGCAGTAATTAAAGAATCCGGATGTGATAATGCAATGCTAATTTTAGATACGTGGCACTGGGTAAGAGCAGATCAACCATATAATATTTTAACAAAGAAACAAGCAGAAAAAGTTATTTCTATACAAATTAACGATGCATACGATAGACCATATGCAAAATCAATATTAAGAGATGAATCAATGCATGACCGTCTTGCTCCTGGAACAGGCGCTAAAGATACAGCAGGCTTTGTTAAAATGATAAAAGATGCTGGCATTAACCCTAAAGTTATAGGAGTAGAAGTTATTTCTGATGCTATTTTAAATAAAGGATTGAAGGAAGCGGCAGCTTATACATTTGATAATACCGCTAAAGTATTAAAAGAAGAATGGCCTGAAATGGTAGAAGATAGTAAAAATCTTGTTACAGCTGAATAATCTTTAAATGCAATATAAAAATTAACAAAATGATAGAAAGTGAGTAAGAAATGAAATTTGAAAATATGTTTAAACCAATACAAATTGGTCCTATGACTGTAAAAAATCGCTTCGTTACACCACCTATGTGTACTAATTTTGCTAATACAGACGGAAGTTGGAGTGATCAATCAGTTGCATACTATGCTGAACGTGCTAAAGGTCAGTTTGGATTAATTACAATAGAAGCTTCTGTTGTACATAAGGGAGCTAAAGGTGGTCCTAGAAAGCCATGTCTATACGATGATAATGCTATAGAAAGTTTAAAAAGAATAACAGATGCATGCCATAAAGAAGGCGGAAAAGTTTCTGTACAGCTTCAAAACGCAGGTCCTGAAGGAAATGCGCAATTTGCAGGTGCCCCTATAAAAGCAGCTACAGCAATCATGTCTGAAGTAGGAAGGGACATGCCTGTTGAAGTACCAACTGAAGAAGTTTATGAAATGGTAAAGGGTTATGGAGATGCTGCTGAAAGAGCTATGAAGGGCTGC
>DOON01000006.1 GCA_003514865.1 Clostridiales bacterium | reverse complement strand
TCGTGCGTACGACAAGCAGGGCTGAGCAGGCGAGAATGATAATAAAGCAGCTTGAACACACGGGAGATGATACCGTTGGAATTTTGTTTAGAAACAACATATCTGCAATGATACTTGCCACCAATCTTCACGAAAAGGGTGTTAATTTCTACGTCAAGGAGGACAAGACCAAGTTGTTTTCAAGCCCAGTGCTTCAAGATATACTTTCATTCATGGCTCTTGCGCTGGATCCCAAAGACAGAGAAGCATTTTCAAGAATATACTACAAGAGNNTAAGCCGTTTCAGAGCGGATATCAATTACATCACTAGGCTGAAGCCAAAGGATGCGGTGAGATTTATAAAAATTGAGCTGGAATATCTAAGCTATCTGGAAAGAATGCAGGATGAAGGAAGGAACAACCTTTCAAATGCCATGCACATACTTGAAATATTGGAGGAAATAGGCTCATACTGCAGTAATATCAAGGAGTTTACCGAAAAAATCAGCAACCTGCAAGATGTGCTGAGGAATGCTTCCGAAAACAGGGGAGCAAGAATTACTCTCACGACAATCCACAGTGCAAAGGGACTGGAATACGATAGAGTATATTGTTTAGACAACATAGAAGGAGAATTTCCGTCAGAAGCAAGAAATATGTCAGATGATGAATACAGAAAGTACATGGAGGAAGAAAGACGAATATTTTATGTAGGTATGACCAGGGCGAGGAAAATGCTGAACATAATTGTTCCGGGAAAGCCGTCCATGTTTGTAAATGAACTGATTGTCGCCAACAAGAAGAAATAGATATTTCTCAATGAAGCATGAAGGAAATTCGTTTATGCACTGATGAAAAAAAGAATAAGTATTAATAATTTTGTTGATAAAATATGTTGAAAATTATATAATATATTAAGTCTCTATTACTGTGGGGGTACATATGAAACTAAGCATAAGCACACTCGGTGAATTTGACATAAAATCAGACGGCCAGTCAATTCTGAAGCAATCAAGCCGTACATACAGACTGAATAAGCTGTTTGAATATTTTATTACATTCAGGAACAAGAAGCTCCTGCCTGAAATGATTATAGATAATCTGCTATCTGAAAGCGAATCTGATGATCCCAAAAATATGCTTCGCACACAGATATTCAGGCTGAGAAAAATTATCAAGGCTTTTTTGCCTGAAGGCGCAGATGAATCTGAATATTTAATGATTAATTTTGTTAACGGATACTATTGCCTTGAGATTGGTGAAAAAACCGAGATTGACGTGGATGAATTTGAGGCGCTCATACATCGCGGGGATATGGACATGGAGCACGACCCGGAATCGGCAGCAAGACTATATCAGGGTGCCATCAAGCTTTATAAAGGCCTGTATCTTTCGGATAATGCCTACGAGGTATGGCTGGTTCCTACGAGAAATTATTACCAGAGACTGTATTTAAAAACACTCCGGAAACTGATTGAATTATTAAAAGAAAAAAATGAAAATGAGACGGTTGTTGCATTGTGCGAGGAAGCATTGCTTGTGGATCCTTATGAGGAAAGCATACATATTAACTTGATGGAAGCAATGCTGCATCAGGGGCAGCAGAAAAACGCCCTCAATCATTACGAATACTCCATGAAACTGCTCATGAGAGAGTTGGATATCAAGCCTTCAGCGATGTTTACAGAAATGCTCAACAAAATACAGAACCATGTATCGAAAGATAATCCCGCTGATTTCAACAGCATCAACAGTGAACTGGAAGATGAAAATCTGTTGGGCGCCATGCAGTGCAATATCGATTCGTTTAAATTCCTGCTTAATTTGCAAAAGAGAAAATCTTTCAGAAATGATGAAAATGATTATCTGTGCATAATGAATATAAATGACAGCAACAGCAGGAAATCAAAAGAATTATCCGAGATTCTGAGGTATTCCCTGAGGAAGGGAGATGTGTTCACATATTGGAACCAAAGTCAGATACTTATGATTCTGCATGATGTGAAGGATGGTGGAATCGATGTGGTACGGGACAGAATATATTCTAAAATAAGAAACAGCAGCCTGATAAAAGAGAGAGATGTCAGCTTTTCATTCAAGCCGCTGATGCAGGAAGAACCTGCAGTACAACATTAAAAACAACAGATAGCAACACGGTATTTTTCAAAGCGGACAGCTTGAAGACTGCCGTGTTTTTGTATGCCCTACCGCCATGAGTTCCCAAAGTATGCGACCAGAGGGAGCTGATACTTGGGTGAACGAGACTGTGATATGCGCCTAACCCCTATTTTTATATTATGTAATCAATTTGTAATTGCAATAAAATTAAATTGTAATTGTTAAAAAATGAAAATGTAATTGACACAAATTATAATTAAATTATTATATGATAAAAACAAAGTTTATGCCAATAATTGACATGAATACTAAGCTTATTGTGATATTATCAGACAGATTCAGCTTTTGACGGATAGTATTGTCGATTAGTTGCAGCAAAGGAGCGTAGAAATGGAATATCCAGCCAATGATTTTTATTTTAAATTTAAAACCATATATAACAAAGAAGGTAATTTCATAGATTACGTTCTTACCTATATCAGCAGTTCATTTTACAAAGTCACAAAAATCGATCCCAAGCAGCTTTTAGGCAATAAACTTTCGGACATTGTTGTGGATAATGCCGGTAGGCTTTGCCTTAAAGATATATACATCAATATGATACCCAAAAAGAGCTTTAAAATGGACAGATACATAGATGAGCTCGACAAATGGTACCTCATACATGTATTCAGCGACGAGAGTATAGACAGCGATTCACTGTTCTTATGCTTTGCAGACATAGATGATATCAAGAGAAATGTTCAGAAGAATACCGGGGAATCCGAATTTGATATTGATACAGGCAATGTTATTAACTTCAAAGATAAAGCGCGATTATACTATAAGGATAAGCTGACAGGGCTATACAATAAAAATTTTTTTGAAGAAGAGCTTGCAAGGCTCGATACAAGCAGACAGCTGCCCATAAGCCTCATAATGGGAGACATCAACGGTCTGAAGCTCATAAACGATGCCTTTGGTCACGGAATGGGCGATGGGGCACTGAAAAAAGCCGCTGAAATTATGAAGAGCTGCTTCCGGGACGAGGATATCATAAGCCGTGTTGGAGGAGACGAATTTATAGTTTTGCTGCCTAACACCACGGAGGAAACAGCCCTGAGCATAGTTGAAAGAATAAAGCATAAATGTGAAATGAATCCCCTGGATTACGTAAAAATAAGCGTAAGCTTCGGAGTTGCAACAAAGACCGACGCAGATGAAGATATAGAAAAAATACTTAAAAAAGCCGAAGACAGAATGTATTTCAAGAAACTCAAGGAAAGTAAGGAATCTAAGCTGTCCATGATAAAATTCCTGAAAAGCAGGCTTGAAAAAATAACATACGAAACTCATNNCAAAAAATAACATACGAAACAAAATCGCATTACGAGAGGCTCAAGGAACTAACAATGGTGTTGGCAGACGCGCTGAATCTCGACGAAGCTCAAAGAACAGAGCTCCTGCTACTCTGCGAATTCCATGACATAGGAAAAATTGGCGTATCGAAGTCCATACTTCAGAAGGAGGGGTCTCTTGACAGCGAAGAATGGGAGAATGTAAAGCGCCACAGCGAAATAGGCTACTACATAGCCCGCGAATTCAGAGATGCTTCACCCATAGACGAGCTGATTCTGATTCATCATGAAAGATGGGACGGCAAGGGTTACCCGGGGCTGTTCAAAGAAGAGGAAATTCCGTTGGTTGCAAGAATATTTGCCATAGCAGACGCATACGACGTAATGGTCAACGATAGACCCTATAAATCCCGTATGACACATAGTGAAGCCATCCGTGAAATCCGTGAGCAGGCAGGCAAGCAGTTTGACCCGCACCTGTCCGACCTGTTTATAGGATTAATGGGAAAGGAAGAAAAAATTGTGTAGTGGTACACGTAAAAAAATATGATATTATTGTATATCAAAATTGTTTATAGTCCACATTCGGTGGTATAAATAGATAAATACCTGAATACATAAGATATGGGCAAACCTGCCGAAAGGCAGGGACGCAAAGCTTTGAAGTCTAAAGTGCAAACTATGACGGTTCGGCTGCAAAATAACACAGATTATGTGCAGCCGAATTTTTTGTTAGAACTCAACTATCTCTAAGAGGGGGGAAGGTTGTTCTATATAAATTGTTGACAATTAATAGCTGTCAAGGAGAGGAGGTGATTAGTATTAAATGGTTATTAATGGTTCAATCCAAAAGAATAAAAGTAATGAAACAAAAATTTTAAGGAAAGGAGGAGAAACCATGCAAAAACCAAAAATGTTCAATAGAGTAATATGCTTTGTAATCGCAATGTTGATGGTGATGCCGGGTATGCCGGGGAATGTGGCGTTGGCTGCTGTGCCTACAGCAAATGATATTAAGCTGCAAAAGGAAGCTACTAAGATNNCATATAAAGTAAAATTGTCTGTAAAAGGTGCAGATATTGATACAAGTAAAAAAGTTGATGTAGTGCTTGTAATTGACAGTTCAGGCAGCATGTACACTACCAGCTCAGGGGGAAAAACGCTGGCAACAATAACGAGAGATGCCGCAAACTCATTTGTAGAAGGAGTATTGACATCAAATAACAACATATCAGGAAATGTAAGAGTTTCTGTTGTGCGATACGGAGAGAATGCTAATGCTTACAGATACAATGCAAGCAATTGGTCAAGCAATTGGTCAAGTAGCTTAACCTTGACGGGAAGCGAGATTTATACTACAAGCCTTACGAGTGCAAAGGCTGCCATAACTGCGGCAACAAACAGCAATCAGGGAGGAACCAACACAGAGGGCGGATTCTTAATGGCTCAAAAGGTGTCAGGAGTCAAAAGAAGCGATGCTGAAAGCATTGTAATATTTATGACAGACGGTATGCCGACATTTAGATATGATGGAAATTCGGCGAGTTCCGGAGGCGGCACTAATGGAGGACAGAATACTTCTAAAGAGGAATTAAACGAAGCTATTGCAGCGGCACAGCTACTCAAGACCGGCAATGGAGCCAAGATTTATACGGTTGCACTGCTAAGTGCGGTAACAAGTGCAAGTAACCAGGCAAAGCTGGCATCTAACCTTTTGAGTCTGACTCCTAAAACATATACGAGCAACAGCAACACTAGCAGTATAATGTCTTATGTCGATAATAGCGATAGATGGGCTTCAGCGACGGCCTATGCTGAAAGATATTATTCAATATTTTCGGGAGATAATGCTTCGGATAAAATGCAGGAGATATATGGTACTATAGCAGGAAGCATTAATGCACTTGCATTAGGTGATGTTGTGGATATAATACCTTCATACTTTAAGCTTACACCAGCTTCAAGGGCAGAACTTATTGCAGCCGAAGTTGAGATTACAGACAATATAGATGGATCCACTACGCTTACCTTTAAAAATGTACCGGCTAAAGGAGTAGCGTATAATTTACCCGAATACGTTGTTGAATCCCAGTCGGGAGTATACGGTGCAGGTGAAACAAATATTTCCGCAACGTATAACTATACCTTGAACACCCCCGGAGGAGGCACGGGCTCAGAAGATTTTCCTAAGCCTGTTGTTCCGCTTAAGCCTGTAGCATTTGGGGACGCATATACAGTACACAAGGGACAGACCCTTACAGTCGCGGCTTCTGACAGTATATTGAATAATGATGAGGGTATAAATCCTACTAAATTGCAACACGGAGGATATACAGTTTCAGGTCTGCAGGTTGCTTCATCTTCTGTGACAACAATTATGACTACTGCGGGAGGAACCGTAGTGTTGAACACTGATGGTACATTTATCTATAATCCGCCTGCTAACTTTACAGGAGCAGATACATTTACCTACAAAAATTCCGTAACTGTTTCAGGAGGATCTTTGGCAGGCGAATACAGTTCAGAATTTGCTACTGTTACAATTACTGTTTTAGAGCCGACGGCAATCACAGTAAAAGTCAACAGCAAATCTAAGATATACGACGGAACACAGTTAACCGATAACGGCTGGAGTTTAACATCCGGAGTATTGGCAGCAGGAGATTCATTGGTTGTAACTGTGAACGGAACAATTATAAATGCAGGA
>DOON01000232.1:2591-2780 GCA_003514865.1 Clostridiales bacterium | reverse complement strand
ATTGTATGTTTCTCTTTTCTCTTCTACATGAATACTTATATCCGTTTTTTGTTTAGCCTTCAGTTAGATTCCACATACTAGATTGTATTACCAAAGTCATTGACAGAAACCGTAAATTCTTCTTTATCATCTATAAAATACTTCAAGGTATAAAACTTGTTTTCCTTTTCAGGATACAAGTAATAAACC
>DOON01000232.1:0-2558 GCA_003514865.1 Clostridiales bacterium | reverse complement strand
AATTTACCCGTTCAGTCAATATTCCTTCTGGTGTAATTGTGCATTTTATTTCGTGGGGCGTTTTTTCATTACCGGCATCTATTCCTTCTTCATAACCTTCCGTTTGGAGGATAAATTCGTTATCATTAATTACATCCTTCAAGCTGTAATAATATTTATAATCAATAGGAATCGCTATTTTTTCAAAGTTTTGCTTATTGATATAGTAATACTCCCGCTCCTTTAAGTAATAATCCCCATCGTACAGAGCGTAGTTAACAATTACAAATTTATCAGATGTGCCTGAACTTCCAACAGCCCTACCACCTTCACCCGTGAATAGATTTTTATAATTCTTATCAATGGAAATAATTTCAGTCAACACTCCTGCAGGCCCGGAACCAATTCCATAATTATAGACCAGGTAATAACCGGACGTTTTGAACCTTCCTTTCCCAAACAAAGAATTGTTCTCCAACTCATCAAACATTTCATTTGTTTTAGAAAACCAGATATAATTGTTATTCCTTTCTCCATAGATTGTCGGAAAGTTCTTCAGATACTCCTCATTCATATATAAAACCCCTGTGGGACCGTACATGGAAGCTTCATTGGGGTCAATGAAGTAGAAGCCTTCACTTTCTATTTCTCCCGCAAAGCCAACAATAATTCCACCGTTATCTTTAACCACACGATCCACAATCAGCCCGCTCACTCTGTCCTTTATCTCGACGGTTTCATCTATGTCATTGTCTGCAAAGGTCTTTCCCTCATAAATAATAGTCCCTATATTATCAGTCAGCATAATATCATCAATATGGAGGTAACCATATTCATCTGCCTTGTCAATTTTGACCTTTACTTTATAAATGCCTAACTCATCAGGAAGCATTTCGACCTTCTTAAGAGAATCATATGCCAATTCATAACTTCTTTTTTCCCCATACCTAGACTTAATTATTTCCTGGCTTTCTCTATCTGGAATAAATGTTATGAAATTAGAGCCTATTTCCTCAATAATTCTATAATTACCTTCTGTAATTATTTCACCTGTTAAATATTCTGATCTGTCAATATCATCGCCTGAATTTTGAGCTTCGTCTTGGTTCTCTTCAATTTTAGAGAATGTTTTAATTACAAAAGCATACTCACATTCATTTTCTCCCCATGAAGCAATCATTCTGAATCCCCTGGTTTCCTTTTTATCGGGAGCATAATATGAGCTTAAGGCGGAAGCAAAATGCTTCCCTATTTCAAATGTATACTTGTTGCCCTGTAATTCTACCTGAACATTTTTTATTTCTTTTTCTGTGTAAATCTGTCGTCCGTTTTCATCAATAAAAATATCAGAAACAACGAATTTATCCGGCAACTTGCCTTTGAAAGTAATTTCAGCAATGATGCCGGTTTTAAATACAGGTATATCTTTTTGATCCTTTAATATTGTAATAAAGGTATCTTCCCTGTCATAAATACTTCCGTCCCATTTGTTTTTTGCTGAAACATATTCTATTTCTTTGTCCCCAATATTTATGGATATTTCCGGCGGCTCTTTTATGGCATTTGAAGTACAGCCCGCAATAATAATTGTTAATATCAATGATATAAATAATGCTATTTTTCTCATTATCTCGCCCTCTCTATAAATATGGAATCACTATTAACTAATTAGACGAAATGATACCATTTTTGTTCCATACAAGGACAAAAACTGTGAAAACAGTATTGATTGTAGGAGGTCTGCATTTGTACTAAGTTATTTTTTAGCAGAAAGCACTGTGTTTATAATAGAAGCTTCCATATATTCCAATTCTCTTACCAAGCAAAGTTCTGAGAGATTGGCTAAAAATCATACCTCCTCAGCGCCTTACCCTTATTGAAATTAATTGTTTGATGTCATTTATAACATCTTTNNATCTTTGTTTTTGACTTCAATCATAAGCCATCTTCCCATGGCTGAATATACTGTATTGTTGTAGAGCTCCTTAACATAGGTGGTAAATAAGTCAGCATCCATCCCTAAATTTACCTCTTCCTCTTCTTTTGGCCCCACAACCACTAATGCAATAAAGTAGCCCTCCATCGGATAAAGTGTACATAAGGACTTGCCGCTTTTTTTATACTTTACATTCCATCCAGGTTGAGCAGAACATTTGCTGTATTCAATTTTAGGCTTCACCTGATATTCTTCTCCAATATATGCGGTAATTTCGTCCCAGCTCGTTTTTCCTACGCCGAGATATTCCCTTATATCATCATATGAGGGAATATGTACGGCATCGAACTTTTCATTCCAAATCATTGAGCAACCTCCGTTTTTATAAACGTTGTAACAACTGTAGTAACTCTTGCCAAGATACCTAAAAATCTATCATCTTTGGTTTATAACCTTCGGGCAATTCTTCCTCACTTAAAAACTTAAAATTATCATCATTCAGTATTGGGATAAATATTTCATATGGAATATTAGAAAACTCACAGGTATAATTGCTTGCCCCAAACCACTTGCCCTCTTTGCTGCTCAAGTTTAAGCCTCTAGCAAACTTTGTATAGTTCGAGCAATCATGGACTACCAAATT
>DOON01000011.1:3942-4189 GCA_003514865.1 Clostridiales bacterium | reverse complement strand
CGAGGATGAAGGCGTGTTCACATGCGGATGCGCCGGAGGCTGTGAAGTAAAACTCAGGATACCGACAGAATACCAGGAATCAAAAATGCCCGCGTTCAGAATAAGCGTAAAAGGTCTTTCAGGCGGTCACTCCGGAACTGATATTGACAAGGAAAAAGGAAATGCTAATAAGATTCTGGGAAGAATACTTAACGACATATTTGATTATTCGGAATTAATGAGCATAAACGGCGGGTCAAAAGGAAAT
>DOON01000011.1:3470-3849 GCA_003514865.1 Clostridiales bacterium | reverse complement strand
TTTTACGGATTCATCAATTGAGGTATATCTTGATGCATTAAATACTGAGGAATATCCTTTGAAAAAAGAGGTGTTCAGAAAGACAGTATCTGCTGTAAACTTAATTCCTATCGGAGCATTATCTCGAAGCACAGTTATCAATCTGGTAATAAGCTCCAACAATTTAGGGGTGATCACTCAGGATGAAGAGTTTATTACAGTTCATAATCAGGCAAGAAGCTCCGTGAGTACATTGCTTACTCATAACGTAGCTCCTGTAATGAAGCAGATAGGGGAAGCCCTAGGCATTGAATGCATAGTCGGCGGATATTATCCTGGATGGGAATACGCGAAGGAATCAAGAATAAGAGATATATGTACTGATACATATCGCCAGGTC
>DOON01000011.1:0-3442 GCA_003514865.1 Clostridiales bacterium | reverse complement strand
CAGGTCTTGAATGCGGTCTTCTTATGGAAAAGATAAACGGACTGGACGCAATATCCATGGGACCAAATGCATATGACGTTCACAGCCCTGACGAACATATAAGTATACAGTCAATAGAAAATGTATATAACTTGCTGTGTGAGATATTGAAGAGGATAAAATAATACTATGAACGACAAAACAGGCATTGTTTTTATTTCGTTTACAAAATTGCGATTTTGAGTGTAAAAAAATGCTTGTTTTTTTATGTCGAATTAACAAAAATTGTATATTGATACAAAAATATATATTAATAATTAAATGAAAAAATTGAAATTTCAAAGGTTGTGAATACATTTGCACTATTGCAAGAAACGATTTCATAAATAAATACACAACGTTTGCATAGAAATAAATATATTGAAAATTATAATTTCTTGTGTTATAATGGCTTACAATATCTATTGAGAGAGGAGTAAGTAAAGTGGCAAAATATATAGTAAAAAGGATTATTTCAGCAATAATTACTATATGGTTTATTTTGACTTTGACGTTCATTTTAATGAATAGCATACCCGGAGACCCATTGTCTCAAGGGAAAGCATTGCAGCCGGAGGTTGCGGCGGCAGTAAGAGCAAAATACGGATTAGACAAACCGAAAACAGAACAATATTTTTCATATTTAAAAAATTATGCGAAGGGTGATTTTGGTATTTCATTCCAAAAGAAAGGTTTGACAACCAACAGAATAATTGCGGATGGTTTTCCGTATTCTTTGAAGATAGGTGCATGGTCATCCCTGTTCATTATAGTTGTCGGCATATCGTTCGGAATTATTTCGGCGCTTAAGCAGAATAAAGTTCCGGACAGAATTATGATGATTATTTCAACTCTGGGAGCTACAATCCCTAGTTTCGTGTTTGCAACATTGTTTCTTTATATATTCAACAGGAAGCTTGGCTGGGTTCCGTCCTTTGGTGTTGGAACATGGAAGCATTACCTCGGACCTGTTCTTTGTATAGGAATGTTTTCACTTGCATATGTTACGAGATTGACAAGGACCTCTGTACTGGATGTGCTGCAACAGGACTATATAAGGACAGCGAGGGCCAAGGGATTATCCGAAGGCGTGGTTATAATAAAACATGCATTAAGAAATGCATTGATACCTGTGGTTACGTATCTTGGACCAATGATAGCCACATTGATTACCGGCCNNGCGGGAATAGGTTCATTGTTTACAACCAGTATTAGTAACAGGGATTATACCATTATTATGGGTATAACCGTATTTTTCGGTGTATTTATAGTTATTGCGTCTTTATTGGTGGATATACTTTATGTATTCATAGATCCGCGAATAAAATATGATTAGTGTGTGGGAGGATTGATAACAAATGGAAAATAATTTTAAAATGTCTCCTGACATGTGGACACCTTTAGAAAAATCCGAAAAAGACGCGGAAAAAGTATCAAGACAGAGTCTTACATTTTGGCAGGATGCCGTAAGAAGATTAAAGCAAAACAAGGTTTCCATGGTTTCGCTTGGGGTGATAGCAATAGTTATTGTAGCCTGCGTATTTGTACCAATGTTTTATCCAATAAGCTATGAAGATCAGGTGTTGGATTTTGCAAACATTGGTATGAAGCTTGATATATATGAATTAAGCGGAAAATACTTCTATATGAACAGTGAGTATTATTTAATAGACGTTACGCAGGATGGAACATTGCTTAAAAAGCATCCTCTTGTGAAGGATGACACTGCAAATAAGAAATATATATATGACTTTGACGGTCAGGAAGTAATTGTTGATTACAATCCTTACTTTAAAGCTAAGCAGGAATATATAGATCTTGAAAGAAAAGCTAAAAAGGACCCTACAGTCGACTTGACAGAGGCAAAGTTTAACTTAGATAATGCAAAAAAGGTTGAAATTACAGCTTCAGGAACAGAACTAGTTTCTTCTAAAACAGTTCGTAACAAAACATATATTTTAGGTACGGACAACCTTGGAAGAGACATGTTCATAAGAATACTTCACGGCGGACGTATTTCGTTAATAGTTGGCTTTGTTGCAGCATTTGTTAACTTTATTATAGGTGTGCTCTACGGAGGTATTTCAGGATATATAGGCGGAAAAACCGACAACATAATGATGCGTATCGTGGATATAATAAGTGCAATACCTACATTGCTCTATGTTATACTATTGATGGTTGTTATGGGAAATGGAATGATGCCAATCATTATAGCGCTGAGTATAACATATTGGCTTTCAATGGCAAGGCTTGTAAGAGGTCAGGTACTTGGGCTTAAGGAGCAGGAATTTGTACTTGCTGCGCAATCATTGGGAGCAAAGACAGACAGAATTATGCTCAGACACTTGATTCCTAACATGATGGGACCTATAATGGTATCAGCAACCATGCAGATACCGAGTGCGATATTTACGGAAGCATTTTTAAGCTTTGTTGGTTTGGGGGTATCAGCTCCTCGTGCATCATGGGGTTCATTGTGTAATGACGCCCTGCTGACATACATGACGCATCCATACCAGCTTTTCTTGCCTGCTTTAGCAATTTCAATTACAATATTGGCATTTAATTTATTCAGTGATGGTCTGAGAGATGCTCTTGACCCAAAACAAAGAAAGTAGTGAGGTGTAAAAAATGTCAGAAAAATTATTAGAAGTAAAAGATCTTCGAACATCTTTTTTCACTCACTTAGGCGAAGTAAAAGCAATAAGAGGCATAAGCTTCGATGTTGAAAAAGGTGAAAATTAGGTATAGTAGGAGAATCGGGAAGTGGAAAAAGTGTTACATCACTTTCTATCATGAAGCTTTTGCTGTATCCCGGCAAAATAGTCGGCGGAGAAATATTATTTAATGGACAAGATTTAGTAAAGAAAACAAATAAAGAGATGATGAACATAAGAGGAAATGAAGTTGCAATGATATTTCAGGACCCTATGACATCTTTGAATCCTGTATATACAATAGGAGATCAAATCGCGGAAGCGATTATGAAGCATCAGAAGGTATCAAGGCTGGTAGCTCATGAAAAGGCATTGGAAATGCTGAAATTAGTTAATATACCGGACCCTGAAAAAAGGATAAAGAATTATCCGCATGAATTTTCAGGTGGTATGAGACAAAGAGCAATGATAGCAATTGCGCTGTCATGTCAACCCGAGCTTCTGATTGCTGATGAGCCTACAACAGCTCTGGACGTTACAATTCAGGCACAGATACTCGATCTTATGAAGACATTGAATTCAAAGTTAAATACTTCAACCATGCTCATAACTCACGACCTCGGCGTTGTGGCGGACGTGTGCTCAAGGGTTGTTGTTATGTATGGCGGACTCATCATGGAAAAAGGCTCAATCAGAGATATTTACTATGAGCCGAGACATCCGTACACAATGGGATTGTTAAAATCCATACCTAAGGTGTCTTC
>DOON01000001.1 GCA_003514865.1 Clostridiales bacterium | reverse complement strand
AGCGACAACGGCAAAGCCTTTTCCGGCTGAGCCTGCACGCGCTGCTTCTACTGCAGCATTTAATGCAAGTATATTGGTCTGGAACGCTATATCATCGATAACCTTGATTATTTTTGAAATTTCAGAGGATTTTAAGGCTATTTGGTCCATTGCCAAAACCATGTCTTCCATATGCTCATTGCTATTTTTCAACACATTTCCGGCAATTTCTGCCTTGCTCTGTACTATATTTGCATGTTCTGCATTTTGTTTGACCTGGTCTGTAAGCTCCGCAATTGATGCTGATAATTCCTCAATGGCGCTTGATTGCTCTGTAGCTCCCTGAGAAAGCGCCTGAGCTCCGTTTGCCACCTGTCCAGCACCACTGTCAACCTGCGTGGCTGATGAATCAATTTGCATTAATGTATAATTCAGGTTTTCAAGCATGGCCTGAAGATTATCCTTAATTTTTCTGAATTGTCCTGTATATTCTCTGCGAAGCTCTATAGTCAGGTCCCCGTGAGCTACACTTAGCAATGCATCTGAAATTTCATCTATATAACCCTGATAATTTAAAAGCTTGTCAATAGTCAGATGAAATGCCTTCGCAAGATGCCCTATCTCGTCTTTAGATTCTACCAGAAGCTCTGTATCAAAATTTCCATCCGCAATTTGCTGTGCAACTGTTGTAATCCTCTTAATTGGTTTTGCAATGGCACCGCTTATGAAATAAGTCACCGCTGCAGCTATCAATAAAACTGCTGCACACATTGTCACCAACACCTTTGCAAGATTCGCCGTATCCTGCAATATTTCATTTTTCTCTACTGTCAGGGCAATTATCCACGGAGTATTTTCAATAGGTGCATATCCCATTATCTTATCTACGTTGTTATATGTATATTCTCCGCTACCCAACCTGCGCTCGGTCATCTTAAGCGTTAAGTCACCCAACTGCTTAAGAGCAGCATCTGTTTTTGCATTTTCTATATCATTATCCTGCATCAATACAAGATCAGTATTCCTGTGCGCTACTGTAGCACCTTCATTGTTGATGATATAGCCATAACCCGTGTTTTTGTAGGTAACCTGCTTGCTCATCTCACTTAATTCCAAACCATCCATTCTGCCATAAAGAACACCTGTTATTTTACCGTCTGCCCTGACAGGTGCCGCAAACACTATGGTAGGCTTTCCGTCAAGCTTGCTGAAAATAACATCTGATGATGCCATTTCTCCGTTAATTGCTTTCTGGAAAAATTCACGGTCTGAAACATCATTTTTTTCCTTGCTTTTATTTAAAATGGTCGCCTTTCCGCTTTTATCCGCAAGACCAAATTGAACATAACCGGAACGTTCCGCTTCCTTTTCACAAAAAGCAATTTTTTGTTCAATGGGAACCGACTCATCTGCAATAATTGAATTTTGCGCAAGAGCATCCACATATTTTAATTCCGCGCTAATTTTTGAAGCAATATATTTAGCTTCTGTCTGAACCGTCAATTCCAAAGCTCCATAAGCATCTTTTAATGAATTTTTGCTTACTATGCTTAGCGTTATACCTCCAATTGCTGCTGTTACAACGAGTATAACAAGTGTGAATATTGATATTAATCTCAATTTAATGGATTTCATGAAAATACCTCCTAATATATTTCCCTCCATATTAAATCATCCCCATGAGCCTTTCATGATTCCCATAAAAAAATCTGCTTTTATAAATTCCTCCAGTCCTTTAAAAAATAAGCATTATCATGATATATCGGATTAAAAACTAAAAATAAAATACACATTGCATAATTATTATTAATTTTCTACCTCATAAAATATACAAAGGAATTGACTGCATAGCAATCAATTCCTTTGTAATTATATTTATGCGGTCGGGGGGATTTGAACCCCCACGAATATACATTCGCTAGCCCCTCAAGCTAGTGCGTCTGCCGTTCCGCCACGACCGCGAACTGCTTTATCATTATATGTGATGTACAAGCATTTGTAAAGAGTTTTTTTACATGAAAATTATGGAATATATTGATTGAACCTCATCATCTCTGCTGACTTCGTTTTCATAAATAAAACTCACTGAAAACAGGCGGTATACAATCGTCTCATCGCAATTGAGATACCGCCTGTTTCCGTTTATATTATCGGCTTATTGGGCTGTTATATATTGTCCGCTGACATATCCATCTATTCCGTTGTAATTTATTCTGTACCAATCCCCTACCTGCTCCAATATGTTTACAACAGCTCCGTTTGGTGCCATTCCTATGACAGGCGCATTTGTTGAAGGGCCATTTCTTATGTTTAAATACCCGCTGGTCAATGTAACCCTTCCGGTCCTTCCGGTTGGCGCAGGTTGACCGGTGGGCGGCTGTCCTGGTATCTGTCCGGCTGTGCTGAAATATTCATTGATTGAATCAGCCAATGTTCTTCCAATAAGTTCAATATTATTTTCTATCCACATTGCGTCATCGTAGTTGTCGTGATAGGCAACCTCAATCAGTACTGAAGGTGCCGTAGTTCTTGCCACCTCTCCCAATGATGTGGTTGGCATTGTCCTTACCAAATCAGGCAATGGATATATTTGTTTGAAATTTTCGGCCATTATATCTGCCATTCTTTGACCGCTTGAACTCCCGGGATAATAAAAAACTACTACGCCCCTGTTTCTTCCTTCCTGTCCCGGCCCTGAAGCATTTGAATGTATTGCAACATGAAAATCGACATTTTTTGAATTCGAATCTCTCAATGATGATCCCGCCGTCATATCCGGTGTATTTCTGTAATAGCTTATGCCAAACTGCTCTAAATAAGGAATCATGGCATCCGCAATCAAGTTCATAAAATATTCTTCACTTCCGGAACCTGTTACATACTGATTGTATTCCTGTGTTGATGGGCTTAAATATACTGTAGGCATTATAAACCTCCGTTCTTACTTTTGTTCTATTTCAGTTTATGCACACCGTATTAATACTGTTCTTATTTTCTTCACTTATCAATTGTAAGTTTACGGCATATACTGTTAGCGGGGGGATNNGAATCGTTCCGATTCTTCATAAAAAAACTGTCGCTAATAAATTAGCGACAGTTTAGGCAAAAAATTTAAGAGGCATTTATAAATTCTCATTTACAAATGTACTTCTATTATAACCTATATTTGAATTTTTTCAAATATTTTTTTTATATTTTTCACAAAATAAGCTTTATCAGCATAATTTTCTTAATTAGCGAAAAAATATACGGCTGAATATTCATTAACCCTTTATAAGGAAGGTACTATGAGTACTACTTCCTTTTATATTTAATGAGATTAAATTTCCTTTTTATATTTCTCTCTATTAACGAACGGTTTTCTTCCAATATTCCTTTCAATGCCATAACAATGAGTAAAAAATAAAGATAATTACCCTGAATATGTATGATTGTCAGAAAGCATATTATGAAAAATGTGTTTGTCATTATCATATACCTGCATACGGTCTTCATATCCAGGAATATTTCCATCACAGACCTGCAGATATTTCCTCCGTCAAGTGGAACCACCGGTACCATGTTGATAATTGCAAGCAATGCATTGGCGTCGGCAAACTTTGAGCCTCCTGCAATTTTAAATATAATATATAAGCATAAATTAGCAGCGGGACCGGCAAAAAATAAAACCAGCTTGCTTATAAATCCTATGCTTTCCAGATCAGCATTGAGATTAAAGCCAAAGGGAGTTATTTTAACCTTATCTAACTTTATGTTCAAAATAAAAGCGGCAATCAAATGTGCCGCTTCATGGACTGCAAGAGCGATTATTATAAGCATTACCCATCATTCATTCATATCAAACAGCTTAGAAGGATTCAATGATTCACCGTTTTCCCAAACCTCTATATGTAGCAGCATATTTTCGGTATTAAGGGTTCCTATAATATCCCCGCCGGAAATTTTGTCGCCTTCATCTACAAAGGCTTCCTCGATTTTTCCGTAAACAAACAGCTTTCCGTCATTTTCAACTATAATATAGTTTGACAGCTTTTCGTTGCTTCCTACCTTTGCTACCTTTCCGTCAGAAACAGACCGTATTGACTGAGTATTTGAAATTATATCCAAGCCGTGATTGTAATATGAGGATTCTCCTGTTTTATTTAAGCCATACTCCTGATATATCTTTCCGTTAACAGGGGCGACATATTCGGATTTCTTCTCCGGCAGTATCTTGCCCTTTATTCCGGCAAATATCTCTTTAATGGAAAGCTTTGCTTCATCAGCCTTGATACTTTCACTCATTTTTACATCTGCCGCGCTTAAAAAATGCTTGGAAAAATCATTGTTCAGCTGCTTGGTTAAAATTACTGCAGCCACAAGCAATATACTGAAAATAATTTGAAATGCTAACTTTTTATTAAATTGATCTTTTCTTTTTATATTGAATCTTTTTTTTGTTATCTTATTCATATCTCCCACCCCCTCCATATATATTATTAAAATGTTACAAGCTTTATTACAAAATATATGTCCTCATACATATTTATTTTCCGTACATACATTATGGCCACTTATGTCTTAAGACTTATCTTATAACTACACAATGAAAAGTTACAAAATCATATGGAGTTATAGCACCAAATATAATATAATTTTAATAGCGATTAAAATTGTATAAATCAAATTTATGTAATCTGGTTGAACTATAATTATAACTTGAAACGGAGAACTTATTATGGGTACGAATATGTTAAAAATACTGCATTTGTAAAAAACAGATGCAAAGCGCATTGTTGAGTGGAATGATGACAAAACAGCTGACTTTTTACTTCAATGGGCAGGTGTTGATTACGAATATCCTCTTTCTGAAAAACAAATCATTGATAGAATTGAATCTGAACCTTCATCAGGCTATAGACTGTACAAAATAGTTCTTGATAATGATATGATAGGCACAATTGAGCTCATGAGCATAGACACTGAGATGAAGACAGCTAAAATCGGCAGATATTTGCTTAATCCTGAATTGGCTGGGAATGGCTATGGCTCTAAATCCTTGGAGAAATTTATTTCTATAATTTTTAATGATCTTCAACTGAAAAAAGTATGGTTATCTGTATTTGATTTTAACAAATCTGCAATTCGGTGCTACGAAAAAGTAGGTTTTAAAATTATTAATCAAGAAGTTCGACCATATGGTTGGACAGCAATAAACATGGAAATTGTAAATCCCGCAATATAGCTGTCAGCAGCTGCTTATATTTAAGAAGAGCGGACGAAAGTATCATACTTCTTTCATCCGCTCTTTTTTATTATGCTTTAATACTATTTCCTAATCTCATCCGCTAATTTCTCTATCTCTTTATTGAAGGAGTTTTCTTTGCTGCTGAACATGAATACGCAATCAGCATTTTCGTATTCCGTGTTCTCTTCAATAATGGAGCTTATATTCATTTCTGTCATTTTCTGAATGTCTTTTGGATTAAGCATTGCTCCCTTTGATGCTTTTTTTCTATTAAATTTATTAAGCATGACAAAAATATTTTTTATATCAAATTTATGGGCGATTTCTCTGTCAGCATTAATTTCCCTGATGCATGAAAAATCATTATTGTTAACCGTAACTGCGGCGTTCACCAATCGAAAATCAATGAAGCTCATTGAAATCTTGTCTGCATCAACAATAATAAAATCATACATAGACGCTGCCTCATTTATCAATCTGCTAAATTCTTCTGCTTTTACAACACTTAGCTTGTCTGCAATTCGGGGATACGGAAGCAGCCATAAATCTTCTTTTACTTCAATTGCGGCCTGGTCCAGAGTACATGTGGAATTCAGAACATCCTTAATATCATAAATAACATTTTCATTTACATCTAAATACTCTGAAATTTTTTTCTTTCCTGACGACAAGTCGACAAGCAGCACCTTGCTGCCTGCATCAGACAAGCTTACTCCCGTTTTAATACACACAACAGTCTTCCCTATATCTCTTTTCTGTGATCCAATCAATACAATCTTTCCCATAAAACCTCCACATCGTTACGTTACTGCTGACCGCTCAATGTTAAATACTCTCCTATAACTTCTCTTACAATAGGAATGGGGTAACGTCCCGATCCTCCTTCAAAAAGTACGCATGCTACTGCAATCTGCGGGTCATCGTACGGAGCAAATGCCACATACCATGCAAAATCATTATAAGGCTTCCCTGTGTCAGGATTTGTTCCCTGGTTCTGAGCTGTTCCCGTCTTGCTGCCTACCTCAACCGGAAAATTTGCGTATGGCTTTGCCGCATCATCCAGCGAAACAAGTTTCATGCCCTTCTTAACAACATCTAAATATTCATAGTTTGACAGTTCAATTGCCTCGGATTTTCTTAATGGCTTATAGTCAGTAGGCTTTCCGTCATAGGTTTTTATTTCCTTGACTATGCTCACATTCCTTCTATATCCGCCGTTTGCGATAGAAGCGATGTAATTAGCCATCTGCATTGTAGTATAGGCATTGTTTCCCTGACCTATGCTTATGTTTAAATTATCTCCAACATTCCAGAATGCCTGATTCAAGTATGAATATTTAATAATATCAACCAGCGGAACATTATAGTCATTTGTTCGGTCCGGAAGAAGCCTGAGGGCCCCCAAGCCTTCGTAAACCTCTCCTCTCGTAAGAGGTTCCTCTCTGTCCACCCAGCTTACTATTTCTTCCACTATTTCATTCTTCATGCCTGCATCAATCTTAAAGCCGTCTTCTAAATATTTCTCAATATTTGCTTCAAGGAACATCCTGAGATATACCCTGATGTTTATTTTCTTTCCGTCTATGCTTGGGACCCCGCCCGATGCCTCCTGAGGAATATCTATCTCAATTCCGGTTTTGGAATCAAGTCCGAATTTTTTTGCCATTTCTATAATTTCTTCAGCGCTGACCTTAACAGTATGAGGCTGGTGTGTTGCCAGATTTTCACCCAAAACCGTGGTGTAATAGTAGAAGTTGCATGAATTCATTATTGCTTCATACATGGTCTGCTTTCCGTGAGAACCGCAAAACATATTGTAAATCGAGCAGCTCAAATTTCTGTCTCCTACCTACATAGTGGCCG
>DOON01000012.1 GCA_003514865.1 Clostridiales bacterium | reverse complement strand
TATTATAAATATAAAATATACCTCCGAGATAACATATTAATAGTGCGATCCCAATTCCAAATAAAATTCTTGGCTTAATATTTTTTTTAATTTTAGACCTCATTTAGTAACCTCCTGCACAAAACATAAATAATTCTTAATTAAAACATAATCATAAATTCCTATTTATTAGCCTGTTTTAGTGCGTCCACAAATATAAACCCCAAATACACCTACATNNTTCCTTTGCTATGATCCGAATCTCGGATCTCTTCTCAATGTGTGATCGTCGGCAGCAAACAGTTCTGATAAAAGTTCTCCAGGCTCCGATGCTGCACACTGTGACGAGATCTTTCTGACAATGATTTCAAAATCACGCGGGAAGCAATCGTTCTTGTAAGCGTCCATTCTCCATCGTCCGATGGCACAATATACAACCCTGCTATTCTTATAAAAGGCCAGCTCGCCCACCTCACCTATTGCGATCGACCACACGTCTGCCTTTCTTTTTTTCGTTGCCAAATACCCATGATAAGGTTCCTCCTGTAGTACAATTGCCTTTAAATTGGAATTTGTCAGCTTCACATGATGCTCATGACCCATTTCCTATCTGCGAGATATTTTCTTCCGTCAAATCCATATACTTGATCTGAATTTCTGAAGCATTTCCAATGTACGCGTTGAGCCACTCATAGTATTCGGATGCATCTACTGGGTGAGAATTGTCATATAAGGACACTTCCATGATATAGTAAACAAACCCTGTCCCGCTTTTATCTATATCACTTGGAAACTCATTTTTTTGATTGTCTCCTCCTAGATAGTTTTTATCCCATGCATCCACCATGCCAACAAATACATAGCTGTCCGAATCTGGCTCGTATTGATATAGGCTATATGGCCAAAAGTCACCGCCAAGTCTCTGATTATTACCCCATTTCGCCCTGATGATTCCGTTATCATAAAACGTCAGCAAAGTAGATTCACGAAGTTTCGTTTGCAGTTTTTTTGTCTCTGCGTCATAACCAAGTACGAATCCTGCCCAGCCGCCTCCAGATGTAGTAGTGTAAAACAGGAGCAGTTCTTTTCTCCCGTCGTTATCCACATCGCAAACATCGAATTTGTTTGTATACATATCACCATATTGTGTCCCTCCGTCAGTGCCATCTGGAAGTATATAGTTTTGGATCAGGTTTTCGAGCGCAGCAGTATATGCATTATACATATCATCAAGATTATCGACAGGTTTATCAGGCTCTGTCGGTGTGTCTATTGCCTTTTCCGGAGCCGTTGGTGAGGCAGGAGAAGGAGACTTATCACTATTATCATTTATATTTAATGCATGTTTGTTGCAAGCGGCAAGTGTGACACATAAAGCCACAGAAAAAATAAGGCTCAATATTTTTTTCATTTAGCAAATTCTCCTTTTCACGCAGAAGGTTACATAAATAATATGTACAAAAAACTAATATTTAATGATTAACTTCATGTTGTTCAGCCGCACAAAACTCGGCAAACAAATCATATAATTCCGGTAAAATCTTTTTTAGAGAAATCAGACGCTTTTTATTGGAATCATAATAGCAGTGTTTGCTTTCTCCAACAGCTCGCAGCTTGCCGCTTTGTGCATCAGTAATCTTATACTGAACGGTCATTTGGGCAGGTGTAAGGTGGCCTATAGATACCAAGATGTTCACAGTGTCGTTAAAACGAACCATCGACTTATATTCACAGGATACACCAAGCAGTGCAAAGTCGATTCCCGAGTTCACAGCACGGTCATATCCAAAGCCGATTTGCTCCATAAAATCTACTCGCGCCTCCTCAAGCCAATGGATATAATTAGCGTGATGTATAATTCACATCTGGTCGGTTTCATAGTAATGTACTTTTCTGGAATATGGGTTAATATTCATAAGCTAGCTTCCTCCTCTAAAACTTAGATTTTTCATAGTTGTAAGGGATGCTCGTTCCTACTACTACATCTTCAATTTTATCAATAATCAGCCAATCGTCCATATTTACCTGATGGTCAAATGCAAGCGGCGGCTCGATTTGCTGAATATCTCCAAACTCAACCAGACATAAGCATTTCTTATGCCAGCGCTCTTTTTGTTTCTCAGTTAAATTTAACATGTGCTGATTGTCATTTAGTGTCTTTATAATCTCTTCCTCATTCAGCTTCACATAATTTTGGACAGCCTTCACTGTGGCAAAAGCAGAAATACTCGATGTTCCTTTTTCCATAAAATAGACAGTCTCTCCTTCAAATACCCTGCTATGAGGTATCTTGCGTCCGGCTGCTCCCCTTACTACCATCGTCTTAGTCTCAGATAAAATTTTATCTAAAACTCGTTCTCCCTTTTTCCCTGTATTATCACAATAGACTAAATGTACCATTTTTATTTTCCGCACTTTCTTCTATACTAAGCATAACCCAAGCCATTATTTTAAGCAATCATTACAATATCAAAAGCAAAAGGAAACTTCTCAGCATTTCTTTTTTCAAAATCAAACTTGTATCCTTTCCCTTCTTTATTTTGCCTACATGAGTTAATACACATAACATATATAACCTGACCAGTCTATA